>NZ_JBHXFJ010000003.1:0-264536 GCF_042722465.1 Streptomyces sp. NPDC127098 | reverse complement strand
GCGAGGCGTGGCGCGCCGCGCCGCCCGGCTTCAGCGCGAGCGGTCTCGCAGCGCCGCGGCCAGTGCCTCCGCCAGGTGGACCGGGTGGTGTTCCGGGGCGAGGTGGGTGAGTTGGGTGCGGCAGGAGTAGCCGTCGGCGAGGACCGTCGCGTGGGGTGGGGCGGAGCGGAGTGCGGGGAGCAGGTGGTCCTCGGCGCAGGCGACGGAGACGTCGTAGTGGCCCTTCTCGAAGCCGAAGTTGCCCGCGAGGCCGCAGCAGCCGGCGGACAGGTCGCCGACCAGGCCGGCGCGTTCGCGGAGCCGGCGGTCGGGGGCGTCGCCGAGGACCGCGTGTTGGTGGCAGTGGGTCTGGCCGACGACCGGGCGGTCGAGGCGCGGCGGCTCCCAGTCCGGGGCGTACTGCTCCAGCGTCTCGGCGAACGTGCGGACCAGGGAGGCGAGTCGGGCGGCGCGGGGGTCGTCGGGGAGGAGCTCGGGGAGGTCGGTGCGGAGCGCCGCCGCGCACGGTGGTTCCAGCACCGTGACGGGGAGTTCACCGGCGAGGGCCGGTGCGAGCCGGGACAGGGTGCGGCGCATCACCGCGCGGGCCTGGTCGAGTTGTCCCGTGGTGACGTAGGTGAGCCCGCAGCAGACCGCCCGCCGCGGCACGGTGGGGCGGAGGCCGGCGGCCGAGAGGACGGTCGCGGCGGCGTGTCCCGCCGAGGGGGCGAGGTGGTTGGTGAAGGTGTCGGGGAAGAGGAGGACGGGCCGCCCCGAGGCGGCCGGCTCCGGCCGCCAGCCGCGGGTGAACGACGTGGTCGGCAGCGGCGGGATGGCGCGTTCCTGGGCGATGCCGGCGAGGCGTTTGGCGAGGGTGGCGAGCGGGCCGATCCCGACGGCCGCGTTGGCCAACGGCGCGAGACGTGCCGCGGAGACGAGGTCGAGCCACCTCGGGAGGCGGCCGAGCGCGTAGTGCGAGGCGGGGCGGAGCCGGCCGGCGTAGTGGTGGTGCAGGAACTCCGCCTTGTAGGTGGCCATGTCGACGCCGACCGGGCAGTCGCTGCGGCAGCCCTTGCAGGACAGGCACAGGTCGAGCGCGTCCCGCACCTCGGTCGAGCGCCAGCCGTCCGTGACGACCTCGCCGAGCAGCATCTCGTGCAGCAGCCTGGCCCGGCCCCTGGTGGAGTGCGTCTCGTCGCGGGTGGCACGGAACGACGGGCACATCACGTCGGCGCCCGGTGTCGTGACGCGGCAGCGGGCGACGCCGACGCAGCGCCGGACGGCCGCCGAGAAGTCGCCGCCGTCGTCGGGGTAGGAGAAGGCCAACGGGCCTGGCTTCACCGGGAGTCCGGTGAAGCGGAGGTTGGCGTCGAGCGGTTCGGGGCGGGCCAGCACGCCCGGGTTGAGCGCGCCGTCCGGGTCCCACAGGTCCTTGAACTCGCCGAAGGTGTCGACCAGTTCTGGCCCGTACATGCGGGGCAGGAGTTCGGCGCGGGCCAGCCCGTCGCCGTGTTCGCCGGAGAGCGAGCCGCCGTGCTCTGTCACCAGGTCGGCCAGCTCGACGCTGAACTCCCGGAACCGCGCGACGCCCTCGGTGGTCAGCAGGTCGAAGTCGATGCGGATGTGGATGCAGCCGTCGCCGAAGTGGCCGTAGGGCGCGCCGCGCAGCCCGTGGTCGCGCAGCAGGCCGCGGAACTCGCGGAGGTAGGGGCCGAGCCTGGCCGGCGGCACGGCGCAGTCCTCCCATCCTGGCCAGGCCTCGCCGCCGTCCGGCAGCCTGGTGGCGGTGCCGGAGGCGTCCTCCCGGACCCGCCACAGCACCCGTTGCCCGGCCGGGTCCGCCACCACGGTGCGGCCGGTGAGCGAGGATCCCGCGGCGCGGCAGACGGCCTCGGCCGCGGCGGTCGCCTCGGCCCGGTCGGCGCCGCCGGTCTCGACGAACAGCCAGGCGCCGCCGGCCGGCAGCACGGTGAGCGCGTGCTCGTCGACCAGGTCGGCGGCCATGCCCTCGACGGTCAGCGGCCCGAGGCCGAGCAGTCCGGAGGCCGCCTCGGCGGCGGCCGACTCGTCCGGGTAGCCGAGCACCGCCAGCGCCCGCGCCGCCGGGGACGGCACCAGGCGCACGGTGGCGGCGGTGAGCACGCCGAGCGTGCCCTCGCTGCCGGTGAAGGCGCGGGCCCAGTCACGGCCCTTCTCCGGCAGCAGTTCGTCGAGCGCGTAGCCGGAGATGCGGCGGGGCAGCTCGGGGTAGCCGGTGCGCAGCAGCGCGAGCCGGTCGGCGACCAGCGACTCGACGGCCGAGCGCAGCGGCACCGGCACCCCCTGCCCGCCGCGGTCCAGGCGGGCGGCGTCGCCGCGGTAGGTGAGGACGTCGAGGGCAAGGGTGTTGTCGGCGGTGGTGCCCCAGGCGACGGAGTGCGAGCCGCAGGCGTTGTTGCCGATCATGCCGCCGATGGTGCAGCGGCTGTGCGTCGAGGGGTCGGGGCCGAAGGTCAGGCCGTGCGGGGCGGCGGCGTCGCGCAACGTGTCGCAGACGACGCCGGGTTGGACGACGGCGGTGCGGGCCTCCGGGTCGATGGCCAGCACCTGGTCCATGTGGCGGGTGAAGTCGAGGACGACGCCGGTGCCGGTGGCCTGCCCCGCGATGCTGGTGCCGCCGCCCCTGGGCACCACGGGGGTGCCGTGCGCGCGGCAGACGGCGAGCGCCGCGGCCACGTCGTCGGCGTCCCGCGGGGCGACGACGCCGACCGGCACCCGCCGGTAGTTGGAGGCGTCCATGGTGACCAGCGCCCGGCCGGCCGCGTCGAACTCGACCTCGCCGCGCACGGTGGCGCGCAGCGCCGCCGCCAGCTCCGTCGCCGACGCCGATCCGTCCCGTCCCCGTACTTGTCCCGATTGATCACGCATGAGCACAGCCTGCCCGCTGAGCCGGCGGGAATCGATCGTCAACGGAGGGAAACACGCGTCGACCACACAGAAACGGCACGCGACGTCGAAACGGTCTCCATATCAGTTCCATACCGAGCTTCTCATCCGGGGGTGAGAAGTCACCTATAGTGTGGGCGAATTGAACAGGCCCCCCGTCAGCGAGGTCACCGGCTCATGACAGCGCACATACCTCCGCACCACCGGGCGGTGCGCCCCCCGCTGCGGCCGATAGTGATCGCCCTGCTCGGTTCGGCCGCCGTCGCCGGCGCCGCCTGGGCCGCCGCCCTCGCCGCGGCCCCCGACTCGTTCCGCACCCCGGTGGCCGCCGGCGGCGGCCTCGCGGCGCTCGCGCTGTGCGCGGCCGTGGTCACCGCGGCCGTGCAGGCCGGCAGGTACCGATCGCTGCGGGAGCGGGTGGAGGCCCACGAGCGCGCCGTGGCCCGCTTCGTCGACACCTCGGTGCCCCGCCTGGTGGAGCGGCTGCGCGGCGGGGCCTCGGCCGAGACCGCGATCGCCGCCGTCGAGCGGCCGGCCGACGCGCACACGCAGCGCGTGCTGCGCACCATGGCCGAGGAGATCGCCCGCGGCGAGGCCACCAAGGCCGCCGCCATGGCCGCCTGCGCCAACGCTGCGGGCCGCATGCAGGCGCTGGCCACCAGCATGCTGGCCAGCCTGCGCGAGATGGAGCACCGGCACACCGACGAGGACGTGCTCGAGGACCTGCTGCACCTCGACCACCGCACCGCCCAGGCCGGCCGGCTCGCCGACAGCATCGCGGTGCTCACCGGCGCCAGGTCGGGCCGCCGGTGGGGCAAGCCGATCGTGATGGAGAGCATCCTGCGCGGCGCGATGGGCCGGATCGGCGGCTACCAGCGGGTCAGGCTGCACTCGGCGGTCGGCGTCGCCGTCGCGGGCCACGCCGCCGAGGGCGTGATGCACGCGCTCGCCGAACTGATGGACAACGCGGCCAACTTCTCGCCGCCCAACTCCGAGGTGCACGTCTACGCGGAGGAGGTGCCGGCCGGCGTCGTCATCACCGTGGAGGACAGCGGCCTGGTGATGAGCGAGGTGGCGCTGCGCCGCGCCGAGCGGGCCGTCTCCAGCGAGGCGCTCGACCTGACGACCCTCTCCGGCACTCGCCTCGGCCTTGCCGTGGTGGGCGTGCTGGCCCGCAAGCACGGCCTCTCGGTCTCCTTCCGGCCGTCCGCGCGCGGCGGCACGGGTGCGCTGCTGATGATCCCGCAGGACCTGATCACCCGGCCCAGGACGGAGCGCATCGACGACGCCGACAGCGGCACCACCCGGCCGGCCCGCACCGTCCGGCTGCGCCCCTCGGGCGACGGCACCCCGCAGGACGCGAAGGCGCCGGCGGCCCCGGGCGGGGCCGTGGCCCTGGCGACCGCCGGCGGCCGCGCCGAGCCGCGCCCCACCGCCGAGCACGCGCCCGCAGGGGACGGCGGCGACCCCACCGAGACCGGCGAATTCCCCCAGCTCAACGAGGCGGGGCTGCCCAAGCGCCGCCGCGGCCGGACCCTGGCCAAGGCACATCCGCAGGGCCTCGACCGGCCGCGGGACGCCGGCCATGGGACCCCGCCGCCCGCCGAGTCGGGCACCCGCTTCCGCACCTTCCGCCAGGCCGTCCAGAAGCAGGGCCAGGGACAGAGCCAGGGACAGCCCCAGGCCCGAGCCCAGGCCCCCGGCGCCGACCAGACAGCTACTCCCCCAGCCGACTCCCCCACGCCTTCCGCTCCCACCGCCAACACCGCCCAACCGGAGGACGACACCCCATGACCGCTCCATCCACGGGGGCCCACCAGAACGCGACGGGCACCGGCGCCGCGGACGACAAGCTGGACTGGCTGCTGGAGAACCTCCTGAGCCGCACGCCGGGCGCCCGGCACGCGCTCGTCCTCTCCAGGGACGGCCTCAAGCTCTGTCGCACCCCGGAGCTGTCCGAGGACCAGGCGGACCAGCTGGCCGCCATCTCGGCCGGCATCCAGAGCCTCTCGCACGGCGCCTCCATCGAGTTCGGCGACGGCACGGGCGGCGTCCGGCAGTCCATGACCGAGTTCTACGGCGGGATCCTGTTCATCGTGGAGGCCGGCGACGGCGCCCACCTGGCGATCGTCGCCGACGAGGACGCCGACGTCGGGCTCATCGGCCACAACATGAGCGAGCTCGTCGAGCAGCTCGGCGAGCACCTGAGCGCTCCGCCGCGGCACGCCGCCGAGGGCGGCGAATCGGCATGAGCCGGCGGGGCCGGGACGAGGATCCCGACCGGCTGTACACCCTCACCAGGGGCCGCAGCCGGGCTTCGGACGAGTTCGACCTGGTCACGCTCGTGGTGAGTGAGTCCGAGCCGGTGCCCGGCATGCAGTCGGAGCACCGGCGGATCCTGCGGATGTGCCGCTACCCCACCGCCGTGGTGGAGGTGGCGGCCGAGCTCAGGCTGCCGGTCACCATCGTCCGCATCATGCTGAGCGACCTGCTCGAACAGGGCCTGATCAGCGCCCGCCACCCCCGTGCCGTCGCCGCCCGGGCCGACGGACTTCCCGACTCCCATCTCCTTGAGCAGGTGCTCGTTGGACTCCGCAACCTCTGACCGCCCCGCCGTGCGCACCCACCTGGGCAGCCAGGCGAGCAACGGGCTGAAGATCGTGATCGTCGGCGGCTTCGGCGTCGGCAAGACCACCATGGTCCGCTCCGTCAGCGACATCCGGCCGCTGAACACGGAGGAGATCATGACCAGGGCCGGGCGGGAGGTGGACGACCTGACCGGCGTCAGCGGCAAGACCTCCACCACCGTCGCCTTCGACTTCGGGCGCATCAGCCTCAACGAGCAGACGGTGCTCTACCTGTTCGGCGCGCCGGGGCAGGAGCGGTTCTGGTTCCTGTGGGACCGGCTGTTCTCCGGCACACTCGGCGCGGTGGTGCTGGTCGACACCCGGCGGCTCCAGGACTCCTGGTACGCGATCGACCGCCTGGAGCACCACGGCACCCCGTTCATCGTGGCGCACAACGACTTCGGCGGCCCGTCCCACACCCACGAGCAGATCCGCGACGCCCTCGACCTGCCGGCGGACGTGCCGCTGATCGACTGCGACGCCAGGTCCCGCGCGTCGAGCAAGAGCGTGCTGATCGAGCTGGTCAGCCACCTGCACCGGCTCTCCACGGCCCGGGCGGGCGGCGCCGTCGGCGCCCGGGGGGCCGCCAGGTGACCGTGCCGGCCCGCCCCCTGGCCCCGGACGCGGTGCCGCTGGACACGGACCGCTTCCACACCGATCCGGTCCCCCTCTACCGCGAGCTGCGGCACCGGCACGGCTCGGTGGTCCCGGTGCTGCTGCCCTCGGACATCCCGGCCTGGCTGGTCATCGGCTACCGCGAGGTGCACCGGGTCAGCGGCGACGCCGACACCTACACCAGGGATCCGGCCCGCTGGAACCAGTGGGCGAGCGTGCCGGCCGACTGGCCGCTGCTGCCGCTCATCGCGCCGCGCGGCGCGTCCCTGCTGCACACGGTCGGCACGGCGCACGCCCGGCGCGCCACCGTGCTCAGCGACGCGCTGGAGGCCGTGGAGCCGGGCGAGCTGCGCCGGCACGCCGAGCGGATCGCCGACGCGCTGGTCGACGGCTTCGGCCTCGATGGCCGGGCCGACCTGGTCGCCGCCTACACGGCCCGGCTGCCGTTCCTCGTGCTGGCCGAGCTCTTCGGGCTGCCGGCGGACGAGGCGCCCGAGCTCGGCGACGCGCTCCGGCAGGGCATGGCGGGCGGCGCGGCCGCCAACCGGGCGCGCGGCCTGCTCGTCGAGACCATGCGGCGGCTGCTCACCGCCCGGCGCGAGGAGCCCGGCGCCGACGTGCCGTCCCGGGTGCTGGCCGCCTCACCGGGGGCGGGCGAGGGAGAGCTGGCCGAAACGGTGTTGGCCGAAGATCTGGCGGTGCTGTTCGCCGCCGGCCACCTGCCGACCGCCGACTGGCTCGGCAACACGCTGCGGCTGATGCTGACCGACGCCCGCTACGCCGCCTCGGACGCCGGCGGCCGGTTCGGCGTGGAGCGGGCGATGAACGAGGTGCTGTGGCGGGACACCCCGACGCAGACGGTGGTGGGCCGCTGGGCCACCCGCGACGTCCGGCTCGGCCCGCGCCAGGTGCGCGCCGGCGACCTGCTGCTGCTCGGCCTCCAGGGCGCCAACGGCGACCCGCTGGTGCACGGCACCAGCGCCCCGGTGGCCACGGCGGCCGCGCTCTACGGCCTCTCCGGGCTCGTCAGCGAGCCCGACCCGGAGCCGGTGCCGGAGCCGGTCGCCGGCGGCCCCGCGAACAGCGCCTACCTCTCCTTCGGGCACGGCGATCGCCGCTGCCCGTTCCCGGCCCAGGAGATCGCCGAGACCGTCACGCGGACCGGCGCCGAGGTGCTGCTCGACCGCCTCCCGGACATCGAACTCGCCGTCGCCACCGAGGAGTTGACCTACCGGCCGTCGTCGTGGCTGCGTGGCCTCGACGCGCTGCCGACCCGCTTCGCCCCGGTGGTCGGACGGCGCTGATCCCCGGGCCCGGGGCGGGGGTCAGGCTGCCGAGGTACACCAGATGTGCGGTACCGGCGCCGGAGGGGCTACGCTCCGGCCGTGGCCGATATCCAGATTCCCGCTGACATCAAGCCCGCCGACGGCCGGTTCGGTTCCGGCCCCTCCAAGGTGCGCACCGAGGCGCTGAGCGCCCTGGCCGCGACCGGGAGCTCCCTGCTCGGCACCTCCCACCGTCAGGCCCCCGTCAAGGACCTGGTCGGCAGGGTGCGCGCCGGGGTGCGCGAGCTGTTCTCGCTGCCCGAGGAGTACGAGGTCGTGCTGGGCAACGGCGGCTCCACCGCCTTCTGGGACGTCGCGACGCACGGCCTGATCGAGGCCAAGTCGCAGCACCTCTCCTTCGGGGAGTTCTCCTCGAAGTTCGCCAAGGCCGCCAGCAAGGCGCCCTGGCTCGACGAGCCGACGGTCATCACGGCCACGCCCGGCACCCACCCGCAGCCGCGAGCCGAGCGCGGCGCCGACGCCTACGGCCTGACCCACAACGAGACCTCCACCGGCGTGTCCGCCCCGATCCGCCGGGTGCCGGGCGCCGACGAGGGCTCGCTGGTGCTGGTGGACGCCACCTCGGGCGCCGGCGGCCTGCCGGTCGACATCACCGAGACCGACGTCTACTACTTCGCCCCGCAGAAGTCCTTCGCGGCGGACGGCGGCCTGTGGGTGGCGGTGTTCTCGCCGGCGGCGGTCGCCAGGGCGGAGCGGATCGCGGCCTCCGGCCGGCACATCCCCGAGTTCTTCTCGCTGACCACCGCCATCGACAACTCGCGGAAGAACCAGACCTACAACACCCCGGCGCTGGCCACGCTGTTCCTGCTGAACGAGCAGCTGGAGTGGATCAACGGCCAGGGCGGCCTGTCCTGGGCCACCGAGCGCACCGCCGACTCGGCGTCCCGGCTCTACGGCTGGGCGGAGAAGGCCGAGTACGCGTCCCCGTTCGTGACCGACCCGGCCCAGCGCTCGCAGGTCGTGGGCACCATCGACTTCGCGGACGGCGTGGACGCGGCGGCGGTCGCCAAGGTCCTGCGCGCCAACGGCATCGTGGACACCGAGCCGTACCGCAAGCTGGGCCGCAACCAGCTGCGCATCGCGATGTTCCCGGCGGTCGACCCCGCCGACGTGGAGGCCCTGACCCGCTGCGTCGACCACGTCATCGAGCGCCTCTAGGTCCTGTCCGGGCGATCTTCGAGGATCAGCCCGCGGCGTCAGACGCGGTGCATCGCAAGGCACCGGATCGCAGCTCATACTTGGCCGTATTCGCGCGATTCGGTAACGCAGCGAGGTGCCGTGTATGGCGTCGCGGGCCCGAAGAAGATCGCCCGGACAGGGCCTGGCGTGCGAAACGGGCCGGCGGCGCGCGCCGCCGGCCCGTGCCGCTCACCTCCCCAGCGCCTGGTAGCGGCGGACGGCGAGCGGCAGGAAGACGGCCGTGATGGCCAGCGGCCAGACCAGGGACATCAGCAGCGCGTGCTGTTCTATCCAGCTGTCGCCGGCCGTGGACGGCAGCCCGAAGAGCTCGCGGACGGCCGTGGCCGTGGAGGAGACCGGGTTCCACATGGCGACGGCGCCCAGCCAGTCCGGCATCAGCGAGGGCGGCGTGAAGACGCTGGAGATCATGCCGAACGGGAAGGCGACGGCGAACAGGTTGCCGGCCGCCTCCTGGTTGGGCACCAGCAGCCCGAGGTAGACGCCGATCCAGATCAGCGCGAACCGCAGCAGGAGCAGCAGCAGGAAGGCGTAGCCGGTCTCGACGAGCGTGCCGTCCGAGCGCCAGCCGATGGCGAGCGCGATCAGCGCCATCACGGCGAGGTCGATGCCGGCGTGCAGCACGTCGGCCACCCCGCGCCCCGCGACGACGGCGGAGCGGGCCATCGGCATCGACCGGAAGCGGTCGATCACGCCGCGGTCCTTCTCGACCGTCACCGCCACCGCCGTGTTCATGAAGCCGAAGGCCATGGTCATGGCGAACATGCCGGGCATGACGAACGTCGTGTAGTCCTGTCCCCCGCCGACGTCCATGGCGCTGCCGAAGACGTAGACGTACAGCAGCACGGAGACGATCGGGAAGCCCAGCTGCCAGGCGATCAGCGAGGGCTGCTTCACCAGGTGGCCAAGCTCGCGCCGGACGATCGTCCCGCAGTCGGCGAACGCCCAGTAGAGGCGGCGCTCGTCCCCTTCGATGGCGGTGCTCATGCCGCGTTCTCCTTCTGCTTCTCCTGGTCGGTCTCCGCGTCCGGCCGGTCGCCGGTCAGCCGCAGGAAGACCTCGTCGAGGGTGGGTCGGCGCAGCCCGATGTCGAGCACGGCGGCGCCCGCTTCCTGGAGGGTGCAGGCGACCTCGGTCAGGGCGGCCACGCCGTCGGTCACGGGCGCGTGCACCCGCAGCTCGGCCTCGTCCGTCTCCGGTGGCCGGCCGCCGGACACCCGGGCCACGGCCCCGGTGGTGACGGGCAGGTCGGCCGGGTCGGCGAGCACCACCTCGATCCGGTCCCCGCCGACCGCGCGCTTGAGCCCGGCCGGGGTGTCCTCGGTGACCTTGCGGCCCCGGTCGACGACGCAGATCCAGTCCGAGAGCTTGTCGGCCTCGTCCAGGTAGTGGGTGGTCAGCAGCACGGTGGTGCCGGTGGCGGTCAGCCGGCGCACGGCGTCCCAGACCTCGCGCCGGCCGCGCGGGTCGAGGCCCGTGGTCGGCTCGTCGAGGAACAACACCTCGGGCGCGAGGATCATGCTGGCCGCCAGGTCGAGCCGGCGCCGCATGCCGCCGCTGAACCCCCGCACCTGCTTGTCGGCGGCCTCCCCCAGGCTGAACTGGGCCAGCAGTTCCTCGGCCCGCGCCCTGGCCTCCCGGTGGCCGAGGTGGAAGAGGCGGCCGAACATGCGGAGGTTCTGCCGGGCGGTCAGGATCTCGTCGACGGCCGGGTGCTGGCCGGTGAGCCCGATGCGGCGGCGCACCAGGTCGGGGCGGCGCACCACGTCGTGGCCGCCCACCTCGGCGCGGCCGCCGTCGGGCCGCACCAGCGTGGACAGCATGCGGACCGAGGTGGTCTTGCCCGCGCCGTTCGGCCCCAGCAGGCCGCAGACGGTGCCGCGCCGCACCCGCAGGTCGAGGCCGTCGACGGCGGTCTTGTCGCCGTAGCGCTTACGCAGCCCCTCGGCGATCACGGAGTACTCGGAGGTTTCGGAAACGGGTGGCATGCGGCCAGTGTAGCCACTACCGCGTACGCCGTACCCATTTATTTCCCCGATCGGGGCGGCCCTACAATGACCAGCCATGACATCGGCACACAGCGGACGCGGCGACATCAGCCGCAGCCTCGAGCTGATGTGGCGCGGCCGCGAGCGGTCGACCAGGGGCCCCAAGCCGGGGCTCACCCTGGAGCGCATCGTCGAGGCCGCCGTCGAACTCGCCGACCGGGACGGCATCGCGGCCCTGTCGATGCGCAACGTGGCCGCCGCGCTCGGCGTCGGCACCATGTCGCTCTACCGCTACGTGCCGGGCAAGAGCGAGCTGCTCGACCTGATGCTCGACCACGTCGAGGCGCCGGGGGACGACCTGGCGGAGTGGCGCGGCAGGGAGTGGCGCGCCACGCTGGAGTTCATCGGCCGGAACACCTACCAGCTCTACCTGCGGCACCCCTGGCTGCTCCAGGTCAACCGGGCCCGCCCGCTGCTCGGCCCCAACGCGCTGACCAACTTCGAGTTCGCGCTGTCCGCGCTCGACGACCTCGGGCTGACCAGCCGGGAGAAGATCGGCCTGATCACCACGCTCGACGCGTACGTCAGCGGCCTGGCGCGGCAGCACGTGCTGACCGCCCAGGCCAACGAGGACGCGGAGCTGAGCCAGGAGGAGTTCTGGGCCGCGCAGGGCCCGGTGATGGAGCTGGCGCTGGCCAGCGGCGCCTACCCCCGGGTGTTCGCGCTGGAGGACGACACCTTCACCCAGGAGAGCGTCGAGTACGGCCTGGACTTCGGCCTGGCCCTGCTGCTCGACGGCTTCGCGGCGTTCGTCGCGGCGAGGCGGTCGGCCTGACGACTCGTCAGGCCCTGCGCCGCCCGCCGCCGCGCAGCAGCCGACGCAGCCCGAGCAGCGCGACCACGCCGAGGCCGACCAGCACCGCGCCCCGGGTCAGCAGCCCCGACTCGGCGCCGTCGTCCCCCTCGTCCGTCGCCGCGTCCCCGCCGCCCGCGTCGTCCCGCCCCTCCTCGGCGGCGTCCGGCTCCGCGCCCGCGGCGTCCGGCAACAGGTCCCCAGAGAGCTCGACCGGCTCCACCTCGCTGCCCGCGCCCTCGGTGCCGAACATCAGGGTGCGGCCGTCCGGGGCGAAGGTCACCGACTCGCCCTGTTGCTGCACCGGCGGGAACACGCTCCGCTCGACGGGCACGGGCGCGTCGTCCTCCCACCGGTAGATGCGGGCCGCGAAGTAGCCCCGCAGGACGAGGCGCGTGCCGTCGGGCGAGAACGCCCCGTCCGTCGCCCACAGGCCGATGTCGGCCACCCGCTCCAGGGTGGTGACGCCTTCGGTCGACAGCTCCCCCGGCGCCGCGTAGAGCGCGCCCGTGCCGTCCTGCTTCTTGCTGACGACGTAGACCCGGCCGGTCTCCGGATGCACCATCAGCGCCTCGGCATCGCGCGGCCCGTCCGCGTAGGTGACGGGGTAGACGGTGGGCGTCACCGTGGCGTCGGCCAGCTCGGCCGGCTCGGGGAAGCGATAGAGCCACACCTCCGACCAGCCGCCGTCGAAGTTGTCCCCGATGTCGCCGACCCAGAGGTCGCCGTCCGGGCCGATCGAGATGGCCTCCAGGTCCCGCCCCTCCACCCCGCTCAGCGTGACCGTGGCGACCGTCTGCCCGGTCGCGGAGTCCACGGCGTAGACGTTGGGGCCCGCCGCGTCCTGGTCGTTGTGGGTCCAGTAGACGCCCGGGTGGCGCCGGCTGGCCTGGAGACCGCTGGACTCGGTGATCCGCGGGTCCTCGATGGTGAACGCGGACGGCGGCACGCCGGCGTCGTCCTCGGCGGCCACCGCGATCCCCGGGGTGAGGGCGGTCAGCAGCAGCCCGGCGGCGAGGGAGACGGCGCGGCGCGGCGCGGTCACCGGCGGAACGGTCAGGGTCGGCATGGCCCAAGCCTGCCATCCGACCGGGTGACGGTGACATTGCAGGTTGCGATGTGGCGAACTGCGCTCCGCGATCTTGTGGCCACGCATCGCAACCCATAGTGTCGCTGACCATGACTACCGCACACGGCCGGAGCACGGTGACCGCGGCCCCGGCCGCCACCGACCGGCCCCCGACCCTCCCGACACTGGCCGCCCTGGCCGGCTCGATCCTGGCGATATCCGGCTCGTTACTCGACTGGTCGGTCGTCGAGCACCAGCAGTGGGGCACCACTGAGCTCACCGGGACGGACGGCGACGGTGTCTACACGCTCATCGCCTCGGCGCTCGCCGCGCTGCTCCTGCTGGCCGGCGTCCTGGGAAAGCGCGCCCTGATCGTGCTGGGCGCCGCGGCCCCCGCGCTGGTCGCCGTCGGCTTCGCGCTGCGCACCCTCGCCGACCCCGACCGGTTCGCCCGCGCCTACATCGCTGACGAGTTGGGCGCCACGGGAGAACGCGCGGAGGCCATCCTGAACAGCGTCGTGGAGTGCTCGCTCACCACCTACCCCTGGCTCGTGCTGGCCGGCGCCGGGCTCGCGGCGCTCGGCGCCGTCATCGCGGGCGCCCGGGGCTTCAACGGAAGACGCCGTTCCGAACCGACGGGTTGAGCGGGCATCGCGCGGACATTGCGCGAAGGATTGTCAGCAACGGGCGACAAAACGGACGATCGCGTTGCGGCGGCCTGGGCCGCTCCGTACGGTCGCTGCACGTGACTGGCACAGGACAACACCAACCAGCCATGCAGCCGACCGTGCCGCCTGCGGGGGGCGGCGCGGCAGGCGTGCCCGCCGCGCCCCTCTGGGTGGCGCTCGCGGGCGGCGCCCTCGCCGTCACCGGCTCGTTCCTGGCGTTCTCCACCGTCCAGGTCGACGGCGGGACCGAGAGCAGCGGCGGCATGAAGGGCGACGGCGTCTACACCCTGGTCGCCGCGTTGAAGATGCTCGGCTGGCTGGTCGCCGGCCTCCTCGCCCCGCACGTCAGGACGCGCCTCACGCTCGTCGCCGGCCTGCCCGCGCTCGCCCTCGTCGTCCTCGGCGGCCTCAACCTGGCCTCCCCGGAGCGGGCCCTGCGGTCGGAGATCGAGAAGAACGGCGGCTCGGGCGCGGAGCTTGACGAACTGCTCGCGCTCCTCGACGTCTCGGCCGGCGTCGGCGTCTGGCTGGTGCTGGCCGGCGGCCTCGTCGGCCTCGGCGCGATCGCCGCCGTGGGCCTGCGCGCCCGCCGCGGCTGAGGCACCGTCAGGGAAGCCGCCACCTCCACCTCGCATCGAAGGCGAACAGAAGGCGGCGGCCCCTCGTACGGACCCGCTACCTCACCATGCGAAGGCTTCGGGAGACGGTCCGGTGCCGGGGAAGATCTCGTCAAGCGACGTCAGCACTTCCTCGCTCAGCTCCAGCTCCAGTGCGCGTAGCGCCGAGTCAAGCTGCTCCCGCGTGCGAGGGCCGACGATCGGGCCGGTGACGCCGGGGCGGGTCAGCAGCCAGGCGAGCGCCGCTTCACCGGGCTCCAGGCCGTGCTCGTCGAGGAGGTTCTCGTACGCCTGGATCTGCTCGCGCGTCCTGGTGTCCTTGAGCGCGTCGGCAGCGCGACCGCTCGCCCGGCGCCCCTGCGTGGCCTCCTTCTTGAGGACGCCGCCGAGCAGCCCTCCGTGCAGGGGGGACCAGGGGATGACACCGAGGCCGTAGTCCTGCGCGGCCGGAATGACCTCCATCTCGGCGCGGCGCTCGGCGAGGTTGTAGAGGCACTGCTCGCTGACCAGGCCCACGCGGCCGTGCCGGGCGGCGGTCTCGTTGGCCTGGGCGATCTTGTAGCCGGGGAAGTTGGAGGAACCGGCGTAGAGGATCTTGCCCTGCCGCACCAGGACGTCGACCGCCTGCCAGATCTCCTCGAACGGTGTCGCCCGGTCGATGTGATGGAACTGGTAGACGTCGATGTAGTCCGTCCGCAGCCGCTTGAGGGACGCGTCGACGGCCCGGCGGATGTTCACCGCGGAGAGCTTGTCGTGGTTGGGCCAGGCGTCTCCGTCACCCGCCATGTTCCCGTACACCTTGGTGGCGAGGACCGTCCTGTCGCGCCGCCCACCGCCCTGGGCGAACCAGGTACCGATGATCTCCTCGGTGCGCCCCTTGTTCTCGCCCCACCCGTAGACGTTGGCCGTGTCGACGAAGTTCAGACCCGCGTCGAGAGCGGCGTCCAGGATGCCGTGGCTGGTTGGTTCGTCTGTCTGCGGACCGAAGTTCATCGTGCCGAGAACGAGTCGGCTGACCTTGAGTCCGGTGCGTCCGAGGTGCGTGTACTTCATGGGCCACCAGCCAACTGCTTCGAGTCCGCTCCAGGCAAGCGCATCAGGTGCCGCCGTCAGGAGTCGTCTCCGCTGGACGCCTTGTCGCAACCCATTGCTTGCGATAACTTATGGCAACCAAAGCGTTGCCATACAGGAGGATCGGATTATGCCCGTGCCGGATCGCATCGAACGCGTACTCGAACTTCACCATCCGCCCGAGAAGGTGTGGACGGCACTGACCACGCCCGAAGGTCTCGGTGGTTGGTTCGGCTCCGGCGCCGCGATCGACGACCTGCGCCCCGGCGGCCGGGCCCGGGTGCGGTGGAACGACGGCGAGGAACACACCCTGTGGATCCAGATCGTCGATCCGCCCCGCCGGTTCTCCTACACATGGGCGATCGAAGGGCTGCCACCATCCGACCCGCGCCGAACGCACGTGGAGTTCACGCTGGAGCCGGGACCTGCGGGCACCCGGCTCACGGTCGTGGAGACCGGCTTCGCCCAGCTGCCCGACAGCCTGGCCGACGCATACCGGGGCAACGTCACGGGCTGGCGGACGGAGCTGGCCGAGCTGGCCGAGTATCTCGATGCCGCCGCCTGACCACCCCGACGCCGAGTCGATCGCCCAGGAAGTCTTCACCGCGCTGGCCGACCCCACCCGACGCGGCATCCTCGCCGAACTCGCCACGCGCGGTCCGGCGACCGCGACCGACCTCGCCGACCGGCTGCCCATCTCGCGGCAGGCGATCGCCAAACACCTCGGACTGCTGGCCGCCGCCGGACTGGTCCGGGCCGAGCCCGGGGAGCGGCGCCGAATCCGCTATCGCCTGCAGGCCGGCCCGGTGGCCGTGGCCCAGTCGTTCCTCGCCGCGCTCGCGCGCGACTGGGACGGCCACCTGGGCACCCTGCGTGACCATCTCGACCAGACGAAGGAGAAATGAACCATGAGCCCGACGTTCCGCGGCGGCCACAACATCGCCATGAAGCTTCCCAAGGCACAGTTCGACCGCACCGTCGCCTTCTACCGCGACGTACTGGGCATGGAGGTGACCGACGCGAGCGACCAGGCCGTCACCGAGGGCGTCGCACAGAGCGCCTCGGTGCCGTTCGGACCGGTGACTCTCTGGTTCGACCGGGTCGACAACTACTCACACGCGGAACTGTGGCTGGAGCTGTTCACCGACGACGTCGACCAGGCGACCGCACACCTCGCCGCGCACGGCGTCGCCACCCGGGACGAACTGGAGCCGCTCCCATCCGGAATGAACGCCCACTGGATCAGCGACCCCGTCGGCATCCCGCACATCGTCCGGTCCCCCGAGGCCTTCGCCTGGTGAACGGCTGCTCGCGGCGGCCTATCCCAGCGCCGCCGCCAGCACCACCACGGCCAGCAAGGCCACCAACGCCGCCGTCACGATCCGGCTCCTGCTCCTGGCATTCACACCCTCTAGTATCCGCCTCCATGAGCGAGATACGGATGCGGGCCGGCGGCCCCGAGGACGTCCCCCTGATCCTGGCGATGCTGGACGGCGCCGTGGCGTGGCTGGCGTCCCTGGGCCGCACCGGCCAGTGGGGCACCGAACCGTGGTCCACCCGTCCCAAGGCGGTCGCCCGGGTCCGGGAGATCGTCGCCTCGGGCACCCCCTGGATCGCCGAGCTGGACGGCGAACCGGCCGGCGTCGTCACGCTCACCCCCGAGCCGACGGCGTACGTCGACCCGGTCGACGAGCCGGAGGTCTACGTCCACCTGCTGGTCACCGACCGCCGCTTCAAGGGCCACGGCGTCGGCGCGGCGCTCCTGGCCCACGCCGTGGCCGAGGCCCGCCGCCAGCGGATCGACCTCGTCCGCGTCGACTGCTACGCCGGCGACGACGGCCGCCTCGTCGCCTACTACCGAAGCCAGGGCTTCACCCCCGTCACCACCTTCACCGTCGGCGACTGGCCGGGCCAACTCCTCGCCCAACGAGTCCTCACCGACGACCGGCTCTGACGCGCCGCGTACCGCGCTGCGCGCGGCGGGGAACGCCGTAAGGCGCGACGCGTACGTGCGCGCCTGCGGCGCGGGCGTGAGGCGCGGCGTGCGCCGCGCCCGACGGCGCGAGCCGATGCCGCGCCCCGCCCCGCCCCGCCCCGCGCGGCGCGGGCGGGCGGGCGGGCGGTCCGGCGGCCATGCCCCGCCTGCCGGTCGTGTTGGTAGGCAGCACGCCGGCCGCGCCGGGTGCGCGCTCCGCGCCACCGGCGCGACCACGCACCGCCTGACGGCGCGGAGCCGCCGCCCACCGGCCACGCACGCAAGCGCGGCCCACGCCCCGCCGGCGGCGGAACGCACCGCTAACACGCCGGCCGAGCCGGAACAGATGCGCGCTGCGCGCTCCGCGCCACCGGCGCGGCGGAACGTCGGCCGTGTCGGCCGGCGCCGCGCGCGAGCGCACTCCGCGCCTGCGGCGCGCAGATACACCGCCTGACGGCGCGGAGCCGTCGCCCCGCCGACGCGTCGCGCGGCCGGCTCCCGCGCGCAAGCGCGGGCGCGCGGGCGCGCGGTCCGCGCCACCGGTCGTCGCCTACGCTGCGGCCGTCAGGAGCCGCCCACGCTGCGGCCGTCAGGCCGCTCTCGCGCTCGGGATGGCCGGGACTTCGCGGGGGACGAGGGCGACGCGGCGGCGGCCGTCGCGGAGGGTGATCTGGAGGCGGAGGCCACCGATCCTGGCCAGGACGAGGGCCACGCCCACCGCCGAGCCCAGGCAGATCGCGCCGCCCGCGATCATGCCGATCCGGGCGCCGAACTCGTCCGTCAGCCAGCCCATCATCGGCCCGCCGATCGGCGTGCCGCCCACGAACACCATCATGAAGAGGCTGATCACCCGGCCCCGCATGGCCGGGTCGCTGGCCACCTGGATGCTGGAGTTCGCCGTCACCTGGAACATCAGCGCGGCCAGGCCGACCGGGAACATCAACACCGCGAACAGCCAGAACACCGGCGACAGCGCCGCCACCATCAACGCCAGGCCGAACGCCGCGCCCGCCGCCACCGTGAACCGCATCCGCCGGCTGCCGCGCCGCGCCGCCAGCAGCGCGCCGGAGACCGAGCCCGCCGCCATCACCGAGTTGAGCAGGCCGTAGGTGCCGGCTCCCGAGTCGAAGACCCGGTCGGTGAACGCGACCAGCCAGATCGCCGCGTTGAAGCCGAACGTGCCGATGAAGCCGACCAGCACGATCATCCACAGCAGGTCGGGTCTGCCGCCCACGTACCGCAGGCCCTCGCGCAGCTGGCCCTTGCTGCGCGGCACCCGCTCCACGGGCATGAGCTCCGAGGTCCGCATCAGGCAGAGGCCGACGATCGGGGCGATGAAGGAGAGCCCGTTGTAGAGGAAGGCCCAGCCGGAGCCCACCGAGGTGATCACGACGCCGGCCACGGCCGGGCCGACGAGCCGCGCGGACTGGAAGTTGGCGGAGTTGAGCGAGACCGCGTTGCGCAGCAGCCCCGGGCCGACCATGTCGGAGACGAAGGTCTGGCGGGCCGGGTTGTCCACCACGGTCGCCAGGCCCACCGCGAACGAGAGCGCGTAGACGTGCCAGACCTCGACCACGCCGCTGAGCGTCAGCACCGCCAGCAGGACGCCGGTGACGCCCAGCGCGGCCTGGGTGCAGATCAGCAGCCGCCGCTTGTCAAAGCGGTCGGCGAGCACGCCGCCGTAGAGGCCGAAGAGCAGGAACGGCAGGAACTGCAGCGCCATGGTGATGCCGACCGCGGCGGCCGAGTCGGTCAGCTCGTGCACCAGCCAGTCCTGGGCGATGCGCTGCATCCACGTCCCGATGTTGGAGACGGCGGAGCCCAGGAAGTGGATCCGGTAGTTGCGGACCCGGAAGGAACTGAAGGTGGATATCTTGTCGGTCGTCGTGGGTGCGGGTGCGGAGTCGGCTCCGGGTCCCGGACTCAAGGGGAACACTCCTTCGTGCTGTGGTTCCTATCGTGCGTCGGTGCGTGGGTGGGGGATGGTCTCCTGGGGGTGAGGGCCGGGGGCGGCCGGGCGGCTAGAGGTGCGCGAGTTTGTGCAGCACGGGCGCCGCCTCGCGGAGCGCCGCCCACTCCTCCTCGTCGAGCTCCTCGATCAGCTTGGCCAGCCAGGCGTTGCGCTGGTGGCGGCTCGACTCGAGCATCTCGGCCGCCTGGTCGGTGGTGGCCACGAGCTTCTGCCGGCGGTCCTCGGGGTGGGGTTCCAGGCGCACCAGATGGCGCTCCTGGAGCAGCGCGATGATCCGCGTCATCGACGGCGGCTGAACGTGCTCCTTGCGGGCGAGCTCCCCCGGGGTCATGGCGCCGCAGCGGGAGAGCGTGCCGAGCGCGGACAGCTCGGCCAGGCTCAGCGTGTGGTCGACACCGAGGTGACGCAGCCGGCGGGACAGCCGCAACACGCCCATGCGGAGCGTGTTCACCGCCTCGGCGTCGTCGGGGTCGTCCATCATCGCGTGGGGCATGCGTCACCGCCGTTGCTCATTAGCTTGCCTAACGAAATATATGACGATCACAGGCTCGGGTCCATTCCCTTGCGTCCATTGGAGTGAGACGTCACACCCGTACCAGCGGGTAGGGACCGGCCGGCTACCCTGACCCCATGCGCTGGGGTGACTTGACCAAGGGCAAGCGGGAGGCTCCCGAGCCCCTCGAGGGCAACGTGGTGGCCACCATCACCGTGGGCACCGTCGTCTGGGCCGTGTTGTTCGTCGCCCAGCTGCCGTTCTACTCCTGGTACGCGGACCACGGGCACACCCGGTGGCTCTGGTCCTGCGCGGCCGGCGTCGGCCTCGGGCTGCTCGGCCTGCTGCTCGTCCGTCGCCGCGAGGCCGGCCTGCGGGCCGCCCGCGCGGCCGCCGACACCCCCCGGGAGACCACTCCGCAGGACTGAGGCCACGCCCCGCCGTACCGTCGGAACATGACGCAGACGCCGGCGGGCGGCCTCACGGCGGCCGAGGTCGCGGAGCGCGTCCGGCGCGGTCGGGTCAACGACGTACCGGCGCGTTCCTCCCGCCCGGTGCGGGAGATCGTCCGGGCCAACGTCCTCACCCTCTTCAACGGGATCATGGGGACGCTCTTCGCGATCATCCTCGTCGTCGGCCCGATCCAGGACGCGCTCTTCGGCTTCGTCGTGGTGGCCAACACGCTGATCGGCATCGTGCAGGAGCTGCGCGCCAAGCGGACCCTGGACAGCCTGGCCGTCGTCGGCGAGGCCCGCCCGACCGTGCGCCGCGACGGCGAGCCGCGCGCCGTCCCCACCTCCGAGATCGTGCTCGACGACCTGATCGAGCTCGGCCCCGGCGACAAGGTGGTGGTGGACGGCCGCGTCGTCGAGGCGGACGGCCTGGAGATCGACGAGTCGCTGCTCACCGGCGAGAACGACCCGGTCCTCAAGCGCCCGGGCGACCGGGTGCTCTCCGGCAGCTTCGTGTCCGCCGGCGGCGGGGCGTTCCAGGCCACCAGGGTGGGCCGGGAGGCGTACGCGGCGCGGCTCGCCGAGGAGGCCACCCGCTTCACCCTCGTCAACTCCGAGCTGCGCAACGGCATCCAGCGCATGCTGCGGATCTGCCTGACGGTGATGGTGCCGGCCGGCGTCGGCCTGGTCGTCAGCCAGCTGGTGGTCTTCAACAGGACCGACACCTTCGGCGCGATCCGCCGCGCGGTGGCCGGCATCGTGGTGATGGTCCCCGAGGGCCTCGTGCTGCTGACGTCCGTCGCCTTCGCCATTGGCGTCGTCCGGCTCGGCCGGCGGCTCTGCCTGGTGCAGGAGCTGCCGGCCATCGAGGGCCTGGCCCGGGTCGACGTCGTCTGCCTCGACAAGACCGGCACCCTCACCGAGGGCGGCATGGACGTGGCCGAGCTGCGCCCGCTCGGCGACACGGCGCGGCGGCTCGCCGGCGAGGTGCTCGGCGCCCTCGGCGCGGCGGACCCGCGCCCCAACGCCAGCCTGCGGGCCGTCATCGACGCCTACCCGCCGCCCGACGGCTGGCGCGCCGTCGACACCCTGCCCTTCTCCTCGGCCCGCAAGTACGCGGGCGCGGCGCTCACCGCGCCGGACGGCCGGGAGTCGGTCTGGCTGCTCGGCGCACCCGACGTGCTGCTGCCGTCAGGTCATCCACAGCTTGTGGATATCGAACGGCTCAACGCGGCCGGGCTGCGCGTCCTGCTGCTCGCCGGCTCGGCGCGCCCGCTCGACGCCGCCCCCGCCGACGTCACGCCCGCGGCCCTCGTCATCCTCGAACAGCGGCTGCGGCCCGACGCCGGCGACACGCTGCGCTACTTCGCGGAGCAGGGCGTCGCGGCCAAGGTCGTCTCGGGCGACAACGCGGTCTCGGTCGGCGCCGTCGCCGCCAAGCTGGACCTGCCGGGCGCCGGTCCCGGCGAGGCCGTCGACGCCCGCGACCTCACCCCGGAGGACCTGGAGCGCGCCACCGTCTTCGGCCGCGTCACCCCGCAGCAGAAGCGCGAGATGGTCGGCGGCCTGCGGGCCGGCGGTCACACGGTCGCGATGACCGGCGACGGCGTCAACGACGTGCTGGCCCTCAAGGACGCGGACATCGGCGTCTCGATGGGCTCCGGGTCGGCCGCGGCCCGGGCGGTGGCGCAGATCGTGCTGCTGAACAACAGCTTCGCCACCCTGCCGTCGGTCGTCGCCGAGGGCCGCCGGGTCATCGGCAACATCGAACGGGTCGCGACCCTCTTCCTCACCAAGACCGTCTACTCGGTGGTCCTCGCCGTCGTCGTCATCGCCACCGCCGTCCCCTACCCCTTCCTCCCCCGCCACCTCACCCTGCTGTCCACGCTGACCATCGGCGTGCCCGCGTTCTTCCTCGCCCTCGCCCCCAACACGGCCCGCGCCCGCGCCGGCTTCGTCCCCCGCGTGCTGCGGCTGTCCGTCCCGTTCGGCCTGATCGCCGGCGCCGCCACCATCGGCGTCTACCTCCTCGCCCGCGCCCACTACGGCGCCGGCGCCGCCACCAGGGAGGCCGAGACCAGCGCCGCCACGCTGACGCTGTTCCTGATCGCGCTGTGGGTGCTCGGCATCATCGCCCGCCCGCTGACCGGCTGGCGGATCCTGCTCATCGCCGCGATGGCGGCCGCCTTCGCGCTGGTCCTGCTGGTCCCCGGCCTCCAGCACTTCTTCGCCCTCCGCCTGGCCGGCCTGCTGCTGCCCTGGACGGCGGTGGCGGCGGCGGTCGCCGCCGGTGCGCTGATCGAGCTCAGCTACCGGCACCCGTGGCCGACCAGGCGTCGACCACCTCGACGTGCCGGATCCCGCCTGACTCGGAGATATGGCCGAACCAGGCGGCGCACTCCGGGATCGTCGTGATCATCCGCGCCGCCTCCTCGGCCTCCGCCCGGCTCCGCCACACGATCACGTCCAGCCATCCGCCGTCGTCCTCCCTGGTGAGATACGCCGCCAGACACCCGGGAAACCGCCGGTGCAACGCCTCGACCATCCGCGGCCGCTCGCTGACCAGCAGCCGCTCGGCCCCCTCCAGGATCCGGAACCGGGCCAGTTCGATCACGTTCGACTCGTTCGACATGCCCGGATTCTACGGTCCGTCACACCGCGATCCCGGTTGGTCGCGCCGGGCCGCGTGCGGCGCCGCGACGGCTCAGGTAAGGCGGCGGATGCGCCGTACCGCGAGGTAGCAGAGGAGCGCGGTCAGGGCGAGGAAGACGCCGGTCTCGATGAACTGGAAGGGCCAGAAGCGGTCGCCTGGCTGGTAGAGCTGCCAGTTGGAGGAGCCGGGTTCGACGCCGCCCCGGTCCAGGCACTCCGGGTCGTGCGGCGGGCAGCCGATCAGGCCGGTGCTGACGAGTTCGCCGTCGGCGTTCCGGACGCCGCTCTCGTAGACCCAGCTGGCGGCGGCCGGGTTGAGCCACTCACCGCCGGTGGTGCTGTAGGTCAGTTCCTCGGCCGGCAGGTAGTGGGGCCGCAGCCCGAGCTCGACGAACAGCCGGACGGCGACGAAGCCGCCGAGGGTGAGGGCCATGGCGGGCATGACGCGGCGGGTCACGGTGCCGGCGAAGGTGCCGAGCGCGAGGGCGAAGAGCGTGTAGCCGACGGGCACGACGCCCTGGACGTCGAAGAAGCCGTAGGCGAGGCGTCCGGTGCCGTTGGCCGCCATGGGCCCGAACCACCAGGTGACGCCGAGCGCGTACGCCACGGCGAGTGGGATGGTGACGGCACCGAGCAGCCCGAGCTTGGTGAGGGCCCAGCGGCGTCGGCTGACGCCCTGGGTCCAGACGAGGCGGTGGGTGCCGTGTTCGAGTTCGCGGGAGACCAGCGGAGCGCCGAGGAAGAGGCCGACGAGCAGCGGCAGCACCATGAAGAGGATGGCCACCATGGTCAGGCTGTTGAACTCGTCGGTGAACTGGCGGCGCAGCGCGTCGCAGGTGTCGGCCCCGCCGGAGACGAGCACGTCGGTGCCGAGGGCGTCGAGGCAGTCGGCGAGCCCAGACTCCTCGAAGGAGTCGTGCATGCGCAGCCCGGTGGGCACCATCAGGGCGGCGAGCGCGAGCAACGCCAGGGCCATGTAGAGGAGTTGCCTGCGGTGTTGGCGCCAGGTCAGCCAGATCACGCGGCCACCCCCGCGCGGGTGTCGGCGGCGCCGAGGTAGGCGAGGACGAGGTCCTCCAGGGAGACCTCGTGCGCGGACCAGGCGGGGTCGGCCGGTCCGGCGCCGGTGGTGCGGGCCAGCAGGGTGGTCTGCCGGTCGGTGTGGCTGGCGCGGACCACGTTCCGGACACCGGGGACGGCCTCCGGGCGGTCGGTGCGCGGGCCGACGAGGGTGCGGTGCTCGGCGAGCAGCTCGTCGACGGCGCCGGTGAGTTGGACGTGCGCGGTCTGGAGCAGGACCAGGTGGTCGCAGACCCGCTCCAGGTCGGCGAGCAGGTGGGAGGAGAGCAGCACGGTGGTGCCGGTCTCGGCGACCGCGTCCATCAGGGCGCCCATGAACTCGTGGCGGGCCAGCGGGTCGAGGGCGGCGGCCGGCTCGTCGAGCAGCAGCAGCCGGGGCCGCTTGGCCAGCGCGAGTCCCAGGGCGACCTGGGCGCGCTGGCCGCCGGAGAGACTCCCGACGGGCTTGCCGGTCGGTATGGAGACGGCGGCCAGTCGGTCGCGGACGAGGTCCGCGTCCCAGCGGCGGTTGAGCCTGGCGCCCATGGTGATCAGCTCGTCGGCGGTGAACTCCCGGTAGAGCGGGGTGTCCTGCGCGACGAAGCCGATCTCGGCCAGGGTGTCGGTGTCGCCACGCGGGTCGCGGCCGAAGACGCGGACGTGGCCGGCGTCGGGGCGCGACAGGCCGACGGCCAGGTGCAGCAGGGTGGACTTGCCGGCGCCGTTCGGTCCGACCAGCGCGGCGATCCGGCCGGCCGGCAGCCGCAGCGAGCAGTCGCGCAACGCCCAGGCGCGGCCGTGGCGTTTGCCCACCGCGTCCATCTCCAACGCCGTGTCGCGGGCGTCTTCCGTCATCTGTGCTCCCACTGGGTTCATGGAGTGTCGTCGGGAACCGGGCGACCGAGGGCGGACCGCAGCGTGGTGTCGATCAGCGCCGCGATGTCCTCGCGGCCGAGCCCGGCGGCCTCGGCCCTGCGCAGCCACTCCACCAACTCCTCGCGCAGCTGGGCCTGATGGGCCAGCGAGTCGCCGGCGAGGGTCCCCACCAGAAAGGTGCCGACCCCCGGCCGGCCCTCGGCCAGGCCCTCCAACTCCAGTTCGCGGTACGCCTTGAGGACCGTGTTCGGGTTGATCGCAAGCGTCCTGGCCACCTCACGCACCTTGGGCAGTTGGTCCCCAGGCCGGGCGATGCCGACGCGGAGCGCCTGCTTCACCTGGAGCACCAACTGCATGTAGGTGGCCACCTTCGAGCGACCGTCGAGCACGAACTCGATCACCGGTTCTCCTATTGTCCTATGACAGTAAGACAGCGTGGGCGTGGGCGTGCCCGATGTCAATCGTCTCCGAGAATCGGCACGACGGCGGCCCCGACGACGGCCCCCGCCGCCGGGGGCCGCCCGGCCCGGCTACGTCACGCCGCCGCCGGGCAGGTCTCGCGCCACACGTCCAGGTCCAGGTTCTTCAGCAGCGAGCTCAGGCGGAGCGCCGTGGTGGTGGGGCAGAACTCCTCGGTCGGCACGTTGTACTCGGCGTGGAAGACGGCCTTGCCCGCCTCGACGAACGGGGTCAGCGCCTCGCACTCGTCCCACTCGAAGCACTGCTCGTTGACCGCGAAGTCGTAGTCGTCGACGAGCTCCGGGATCTGGTCCAGGTCGTTCTTCAGGCCGACCGAGAGGCCCCGCGCGTGGGCCAGGTCCGCGATCATGCGGTTGAAGGCCAGCTGGTCCTCCGCGGTGATGTCGAAGCCGCTGTCGTTGGCGTAGGCGTCCATGTTGTCCGGCTCGACCGCGTCGAAGCCCTTGTCCGCGCACATGTCGAAGCGCTCGGCCATGATCGGCTCCAGCACGTCCAACGCGCGGACGTCCAGCCAGCGCTCGCCCGGCCAGCCGTTGGGCTCGCCCAGGATCTCCTCGGGGAACTCGTCGGCGTCGGGACGGAAGTCCTCCCAGGCGCCGGCGCTGATGTAGCAGATCACCCGCACGTCCCGCGCGTGCAGCTCCTCGACCACGGCGGCGTCGTTCTCGAAGCCGTCGATGTCGTAGACCGGGACGTCGACCGAGGTGTCCACCTCGCCGATGAGCTGCCACTGCCAGTCGGTGCCGGGCTCCGGCGTCCACAACTCCGAGCTGACGGCCGCCTCGTCGCCCGAGGGCGACGAAGAGCCGTCCGCGTCGGCGGAACCGGCGGAGCAGGCGAACAGTAACGGCAGCACTGCCAGCGGCGCGGCCATGCGGGTGAGTCGTGTCATCGGGCGATCTCCAACTCCTCAGCCTGGACGGGCCGGGCAGCGGCGTGGCGGGGAGGGAACGACGATGCCACCGCCGCGTGGCCGGGCCAGGCCCGCCGCCAGGCGCCCGCTCAGTCGAACCATCGGGCGGTCTCCAGCTCCTCGGCCCGGGACGGGTCCTCCAGCAGGGCGGCGAGCTCGAAACGGCGCGGCCACTGGCCGGTGGCCCAGGCCAGGCCGGCCGCCAGGCCCTCGAAGGTGGCGGCGTGCAGCGTGCCGTCCGGCGTGAGACGCCACTCCACCTCCACGCCGTCGACGACCAGTTCGTCGTGCTCCACGTAGTCGGGCGGGGTGTCGGGGCCCAGCAGGGCGTGCGCCGCCTCGGGGGTGTCGCGGCGGGTGCCGCCCTCCGGGGCCGGCGCGGGCAGCGCGACGCTCAGCGGGCGCACGTCCAGCACGGCGGCCAGCGCGGCGGCACGCTCCGGCGGCACCGGCAGCAGGGCCCGGCCGGCGGCCAGCGGCAACAGGTCGGGCGCGTCCGCCACCAGCGCCTCGGCCACCGGCACCACCGCGACCGAGCCGTCCACCACCGCGCACAGCTCGTCGGGCAGGGTGACGTCGGCCGGATCGAGGTCGGCCAGCAGCGCGTACAGGCCGTGCAGCTGGGCCGGGACCACCGTCGACTCCGGGTCGACGAGCCGGCTCAGCAGCTCGGCCGCGCCGCCCGGCTCCGCGAGCAGCGCCCGGGCCGTGGTGCGCACGCCCAGCGCGTGCAGCACGGCCTCGTCGGCGTCGGCGGTGTCCGCGTCCTCGTAGAGGCCGGCCAGCAGCGGGTCCCCGTCCGCCGAGCGCAGGCCCACCGGCTCCCGACCGTCGAGCACCGGGGCGCCGCGCAGCCACCAGGCGCTGTAGGGGCGGGCCAGCTCGACCGAGCCGTCCGGCATCCGCACCCGCACGGGCGTCGTCAACGCCTCCCGGTAGGGGGCGCGGGAGAACAGCGCCAGGGCACGCGGCCACTGGTCGTCCGCGACCAGATCCAGGTCCCGGATGGCGACCACCTCGGCCGCCACCGGCGGCAGATCGGCGTCCGGCAGGGCGTCCAGGACGTCCTCGCACCAGACGTCGACGGCCTCAAGCAGCCCCAGGTTGTCCGGCTCCGGATAGCCGACGTCCCGGTCCTCCCCCAGCTCGTCCGGGTCGAGGACGACATCGGTGGCCCGTATCAGCACGAAGTCGCCCTGCACCCCGACCGCCGTCAGCGGCTGCTCGCCCCACCGCTCGGCGAGCTCCGGGTCGACGGCGGCCAGCTCGCCCGGCTCGATGAGCTCCGCGAACGGGCTGCCGGGCAGCACGAGATCGGCGGCCGGGCTCAGCTCGCCGTCCTCGTCGGGAAGGGCCAGGGCGGCCAGCCAGGGCTCCTCGCCGGGCGCCAGCTCCGCGTCCCGCGCCAGCCCGAGCACCAGATCGGCCAGCTCCTCCGGCGGGATCGCGTCCTCGTCCCACACCTCGGCGTCGGCGGAGGCCGCCACGGCCGACCGCACCTGCGGGGTGACCAGCACGGCGCGCGGCGTGGCCGGGCTCGCGCCCAGCTTCTCCAACAGCGGGTGGGCCGCCTCCGGATGCACCACCTTGAGCCCGAGCCGGCCGAGATCCGCCGCGTCCGTGCCGGGCACCGGCAGCAGCGCGCGGCGCGGCCCGATGGTGGTGCCGCCGTCCGCCAGCGGCACCGGGAGGCCCGTCAGCAGGTCCGGGTCGACGCCGGCCAGCGACTCGTAGAGCCGCGCCCACCAGCCGGGCGGCCGCTCCACGCCCGCCAGCCGGTCGATCACCTCGCCGAGCGAGACCCGCGCCACCTCGAGCACCCGCAGCTCGGGGCGCCGCTCGAGACCGGCGGGCAGCAGCTGCGGGAACAGCTCGGCGAGCACCGCCACCGTCTCGGCGCCGGCCCGCTCCACCAGCTCCGCGTCCCTGGGGCGCAGCGCGACGGCCCCCTCCTCCTCGCCCTCCCCGGCCTCGGCGGCCGGGGCCGCGGCGCGCGGCAGGAACGCCGTGCCGGGCAGCCGGTCGAGCAGCGCCGCGCGCAGCCTGCCGTCCAACTCGCCGCGGCCCAACGGCCCCGGCACCAGGCCGAGGATGTCGCCGGTGACCGGACGCCAGTCGGCGAGCAGCGCCGCATACGCCTCGGCGGCCCGGTCGAGCAGGAAGTCGGTGAGCGGCCCCGGCGCCACATGGCGGCGGGTCGGCTCCAGCGGGAAGCTGGCGATCAGCAGCGCGGGCAGGCCGAGCGCGTCGTCCGTCGGCGTCGGGGCGTGCACCACGGCGGGGCTGTTGGGCGCGGCCGGGGCGCCCTCCGCGTCCACCGGCACCGCCCAGGTGACGGACCAGTGGCGCCGGTCGCGCTCCTCGATCGGCCGGTCCGCGAACAGCTCGGGCTTGGCCTCGCCGCTGTCCTGCGAGACCCGCCACCGGGTGGCGCGCACCGCGAGCCCGGCCGGGCCCGGCTCCTCGGTGATCTGTGTGTAGGGCCCGAACTGGCGGCGCGTCAGGGTGCGGGTGCCGCCCGGCGTCTCCACCGCGACCTCGACCAGGCCCGGCAGGGTGAGCAGCAGCGTGTCGTCGACCGCGTCGAGCAGCCGGGTGGCCAGGTCCTCGGCCGCCGCGTCCCGCAGCGGCAGGGTGACGGCCGTGTCGAAGCCGTCCGGGACCGCCGCGCCGGGCTCGCCCGCCGGCAACGGGAACGGCAACCGCAGCAGCGGGACCGCGTGCCGCTGGCCGGCCCTGCGGTCCAACTCCGCAAGCAACCGCGGGCTGTCCGCGCCGGTGGCGCGCGCGAGCTCACCGGCCTCGCCGAGCGACCAGCGGACGGCGCCGGCCGCGCCGGCGATCGCGGGCGCGTCGCTCACGGCCAGCACGGCGGCGAAACCGACGCCGAACCGGCCCACGCCGCTCGACTGCTCACGCTTCGCCGAGGCGCGCAGCGTGGACAGCGACTCCACGCCCGCCGCGTCGAGCGAGGCGCCGGTGTTGGCGACGGTCAGCACGCCGTCCCGGAGGGTCAGGCGCAGCCGGCCCGGCGTGCCGGCGCGGGCCGCGGCGTCCGCCGCGTTCTGCGCGAGCTCGATGACGAGCCGGTCGCGGTAGCCGCCGCGGGCCAGGTCCTCCTCGGCGTTGGCGTCCTCCCGGAAACGGGCGGGTGAGGCCGCCCAGGCGGTCAGGACGCCATGCCGCAGCCGCGCGGTACCGAACGGGTCGGCGGGGTCGGCGTGGTGGTCGGTGGTCACGGGGCGACAGTACCGGGTCCCACCGACAGCGGGTTCCCCGGCGACGGCCGCGCTACAGCGGATCCGCGCCCAGGTGGTCGATGACCGGCGGCGCCGGCCGCTGCGGCTTGGGCACCTCGGCGGCCTCCGAGTGGGCGCCGCAGCCGTAGGACAACGAGACCACCTGGCCGTCGGCCGGCGCGTACTCGTTGGCGCACACCCCGAACGCCTGCCGCAGCGAGCCGGCCATCGGCAGCAGGAACCCGCAGCTGGCGCAGTTCGCCGGCGCGGCCTGCGCCATCGGCGTCTCGGGCCCGAACCGCTCCTCCCAACGGTCGGCGGCCTCCTGCAGCCCGACCCAGGACAGCACCCGGCGGCGCCCGAGCCCCAACTTGTTGGCCACGTCGGTGACCGCGCCGCGCCCGCCCGCCGGCTCCTCTTCCTCCTCGGGCTCCTCGCCCGGCGCCTCAGCGAGCACCCCGGGTTCGAGCCGCGCGTCGTCCGCCTCGGCGGGCAACAGGTCGCCAGGACCCAGGTCCCCGGGGCGAAGACGCTCGCTCCACGGCACCCAGTCCGGCGCCAACAGCGCCTCGGGGCCCGGCGTCAGGGCGACCTCGTCGACCGTGACATAGCGGGCGCGGGCGGCGCGGGCCACCGTGACACCCCAGCGCCAGCCGGGGTAGCCGGGGTCCCGGCTGCCGAAGAAGTGGGTGACGAGCCGGTCGCCTTCGGCGACCACCCCCAGGTGCTCGCCGATCGGCTGGGGATGGGCCGCCTGCGCCGCGGCGTCGCGGGCGAGGTCGACCGCCTCGGCGCAGAGCCGATCGGGTGTGCGGCTTCGCGTCGGGCCTGGCATCCCAGCACTCACAAGAACTCTCCTACGCCGTTGACCGGTGCGGGCGCCTCAGGCGAACGGAGCCGACGGAGCGGACGCTGGGACCGCTGCGACGTCGCGCTGAACGAGGCAAGGCGCACCGCCGGCCCACGCTACCGCACGGGCCAGCCGCGCGGCGCGTGGCCCAGGTCAGGCCAGCTCGGTCCCCGCCCGACCGCCGCCACGCGCCCTCCTATACCAGAAGGGCCCCACCCGCCGCCCATTGATCCTCGAAGATCGCCCGACAAGGGCCTAGGCTGGGTGACCGTGGTCGCTGGCAGCTCGTCGGGTACCAGGAGCGGAGGCGGTTCGGGGCGCGTGTCCCGGGCGGTCCAGGCGACCGGGCGTGCCCTGCGGTCGGTCCCGATCGCCGTCGGGCGCCGCATCCGGCGCACGACGCACGCGCAGGGCGCGGGCGAGTCCGGGCTCGGCAAGCTGATCGAGCTGCACGCCGTGCACTCGGCCGGCGACATGCTGATCACCATGGCGCTCGCCTCCACCATCTTCTTCTCGGTGCCCACCGGCGAGGCACGCGGCCGGGTCGCGCTCTACCTGGCCGTCACCATGGCCCCGTTCATCCTGCTGGCGCCCGTCATCGGCCCGCTCCTCGACCGGATCCCGCACGGCAGGCGGGCCGCGATGGCCGGCGCGCTGCTCGCCCGCGGCATGCTCGCCCTCGTCATCGCCAGCGTGGTGGCCACCGGCGGCCTGGAGCTGTACCCGGCGGCGCTGGGCGTCATGGTCTGCTCCAAGGCGTACAACATCGTGCGGGCCGCCGTCGTCCCCCGACTCCTGCCCAGCACCATCTCGCTGGTGAAGGCCAACGCCCGCATCACCCTGACCGGCCTCGTCTCGGCCGGCGCGATGGCCCCCTTCGGCCTGTTGCTCAACGCCGTCGGCGAGCGGCTCCCCCTCTACGCCGCCTGCCTGGTCACCATCATCGGCGCCTTCCTCTCCTTCCGGCTGCCGCACAAGGTGGACCTGGCGCGCGGCGAACGGGACGTGCACCTGGCCGAGCTCGCCGAGACACGCGCCGCGCTCGCCAGGGAGCGGGACGGGCGGGGCGGCGCCAGCCCACTGCGGGCGGCCGCCGACTCGCCGGTGGTCAAGGCACTGGTCGCCAACGGCTCGCTGCGCGCGCTCTCCGGCTTCCTCCTGTTCTTCCTCGCCTTCCTGCTGCGCGGCGAGGCGCTGCCCGGGCTCACCGCGGCGTTCTCGCTCGCCCTCGTCGGACTCGCGGCCGGCGGCGGCAACGCGCTGGGCAACCTGCTCGGCAGCCTGCTGCGCGACCGCACCCCCGAGCTGAACCTGCTGGTGATACTGCTGCTCGCGCTCACCGTGACCGCCGTGGCCGCCGTCAGCTACAACGCGTTCACGGTCGTCGCCGTCTGCGCTGCGGCCGGCATCTGCCAGGCCATGGGCAAGCTGTCGCTCGACGCGATGATCCAGCGGGACGTGTCCGAGGTGGTGCGCACCTCGACGTTCGCCCGCACCGAGACGGCGGTGCAGATGTCCTGGGTGCTGGGCGGCGCGATCGGCATCTCGCTGCCGCTCCACGGCCCGCTCGGCATGTGGGTGGCGGCCCTGCTGGTGCTGACCGGAGTGCTCGCCTCCGCCCGCAGCCTGGCCGCCGCGGTGCGGCGTGGCACGGCCCACCCCCGCGTCAGGTGATCGGCGGGCGCGCGGGTAACCTGCCCGCATGACTGCGATCTCAACGAACCGGGGCCGCCGGGCCTTCCGCACCACGTTCGCCCTCGGCGCTGTTTCGCTGGGACTGGTCGCCCTCTCCGCGTGCGAGAAGCCGAGCCCGAACGCGCACTTCACGCTCAACTCCGACACCGAGTCGCGCGAGGCCCCCGACGACTGCTACGGCCACGGCGACGCGCTCGGCGCCGAGCGGGCGCGGTCCTGCACGGAGAGCACCGACGACGTGCCGCGCTTCACGACCCGCGCCGGCGACACCTTCCGCGTCGGCGTCGACCCGCGCATCGCCGACAACGGCTGGCTGCTGTTCGTCAACGGCCTGCTCTACGACACCGAGCCGTTCACGACGACGTACCACAGCTTCCCCAGCGACGACCTGTACCGCGCCGCCGAGCAGCAGGCCAACCAGAGCCAGCAGCCCGCGGCGGAGACCCTGCGGCTCAACATCGTCGAGGTGTCGGACGACTACGACGCCGACGAGATCCTCAACTCCCAGACGCAGGAGGAGTACGAGTCGAAGATGTTCGGCGCGGTCGACGGTGTCTGGAACGTCGAGCTCGAACCGCACGAGGGCCACTAAGCGTTCTCACGCGGAGTTGAGCAGGGAGGACGCGACGTGCGGGTGCTGATCGCGACGGCCGTCGAGGCCGAGCGCCGGGCCGTGACCCGCGCCTCCGGCGCGGAGGCCCCGACCGTCGTCCCCCTGCCGTTCGGCGGCGACCTGCACCGGATCCGCCTGGGCGGCGTGGTGTCCGACGTCGTCGTGGTGGGCGTCGGCTCCGCGGCCGCGGCCGCCGTCGTGGGGAGCGTGCTGGCCGTGGCAGACGAGACCTACGACCTCGTGGTGTCGGCCGGGATCGGCGGCGGCTTCGCCGAGCGGGTGCCCGTCGGCGGTCTCGTCGTGGCCTCCAGCGTCCTCGTCGTCGACCTGGGGGCGCAGACCAGGGCCGGGTTCTCCGACGTGGCGGAGCTCGGCTTCGGCGTGGTCGCCCACCAGCCACCCCCGGAGCTGGCCGCGGCGGTGGCCGCCGCCACCGGCGGCGTCCTCGCACCGGTGCTGTCCGTGTCCACCGTGACCGGCACCGAGGAGCGCCGCGCCGAGCTCGCCGCCCGCCACCGGGGCGCCGCCGCCGAAGCGATGGAGGGTTTCGCGGTGGCCACCGCCGCCGACCTGCACGGCGTGCCGACGCTGGAGATCCGCGCCGTCTCCAACGCCGTCGGCCCGCGCGACCGCGAGGCCTGGCGCATCCCGGACGCGCTGGACGCGCTCGCCGCCGCGTTCGCCGCCGTCGGGCCCGTCATCGAGGACTGGCACCAGCAGAGGCACCAGAGGGAGCCGTCATGACCGCCGAAGCAGCGCCCGGGCCGCTGGGCATCGCGTACTCGCCCTGCCCCAACGACACCTTCGTCTTCCACGCCTGGTCGCACGGCCTGCTGCCCGGCGCCCCCGCCGTCGACGTGGACTTCGCCGACATCGACATCACCAACGGCCGCGCCGAGCGCGGCGAGGGCGACCTGCTCAAGGTGTCGTACGCCGTGCTGCCGTGGGTGCTCGACGAGTACGCGCTGCTGCCGTGCGGCGGCGCGCTCGGCCGCGGCTGCGGACCGCTGGTGCTGACCCGCGAGCCGGCCACCGCGGCCGACCTCGCCGGCCGCACGGTCGCGGTGCCGGGCGAACGGTCCACCGCCTACCTGCTGTTCCGGCTCTGGGCGGCGGCCCACGTGCCGGGCGGCGTCGGCGAGGTGCGGGTGCTGCCGTTCCACGAGATCATGCCGGCCGTGCGGGACGGGGCCGTGGACGCCGGCCTCGTCATCCACGAGGCCCGCTTCACCTACCAGCGGTTCGGCCTGCACCAGCTCGCCGACATGGGCGAGTTCTGGGAGGCGAGCACCGGCCACCCCATCCCGCTCGGCGCCATCATCGCCAAGCGCTCCCTCGGGCCCGAGCGGCTCGCCGCCGTCACCGACGCCATCCGCGCCTCGGTCCGGCGGGCCTGGTCGGACCCGGAGGCGAGCCGCGACTACGTGCTGGCGCACGCCCAGGAGATGGACCCGGAGGTGGCCCGGGCCCACATCGACCTCTATGTCAACGAGTTCACCGCCGACCTGGGGGAGGCCGGCTACGCCGCCATCCACGAGCTGCTGACCAGGGCGGCCGACGAGGGCCTCGTGCCGCGCCTGCCGGCGGAGGCGCTGGCCGTGCCGGGACCGGTCGGCGCCTGACCCCGGCTCAGACGTCCAACTGGTCGGCGACGGCACGCAGCATGCCGGCGATCTTGCGGCCGTTCTGCCGGTCCGGGTAGCGGCCGCGCTCCAACTGCTGCGTGACGCTCTCCAGCAGGGTCGTCAGGTCCTGGACGATCGAGGCCAGTTCGTCCGGCTTGCGGCGCTGCGCGGCGGCCACCGACGGCACGGGGTCGAGCAGGGTGACGGAGAGCGCCTGGTCCCCGCGCTGACCGGCGACCACGCCGAACTCCACACGCTGGCCCGGCTTCAACTCGACGCCCCCGGGCAGCGCTGAGGAGTGCACAAAGACATCGCCGCCGTCGTCACGGGAAAGGAAGCCGAAGCCCTTCTCGGTGTTGAACCACTTGACCTTGCCGGTAGGCACGTGTCCTCGTCCTCGCACTCGTCATAACAAGACGGCGGGCCCCAGGACCCGCCTTTCACTCCAGGCTAACCGCCCCCTGCCCGGTGACAAGATGCCGCCGGGCCGTTTCGGAGGATCACTGCCCCCGCCGTATGGCCGATAACCCTGCGTCTGCCACTCTGTAGGGATGAGTGAGGCGAGTGAGCGGTCCCCGGGGGACACGCTGGTGCGGATCGGCGGCGTGATCTTCGCGGTGGGCGCGGTGGCGACGCTGGTCACCATGGTCCCGCTGCTGATCGGCGCGGACCCGCTGCCGACGGCGGCGTACGTGGTGTCGATGCTGATGGGCGTCGGCTTCCTGGTGGCCGGCACCGGCCTGCTGCGCTCCATCGCGGCGCAACGTTCGCGCTAGCGCCGGCCGCCGGGGCTCAGCCGCGCGCGAGGTGCGAGACGAGGTGGGCGAAGGCGCCGGCCGGCACTATGACCGTCGCCCGCGCGGGATCCTTGGAGTCACGGACCCCGGTCCAGGGACCGAGGTGGGCGACCTCGACACACTCGTTGCCTGCGTTCGTGAAGCTGCTCGTGAACCAGTTGGCGGTGGCGAGTTCGGCCGGGGAGGGAGCGGGCTGCGTCATCGGATGTACTCCTGTCGAACGGTGTTCAGCAGTTGTGCCGTCTCATCCGGCCCAGCCGCCTGGGCACGGAGCCGGTCAAACATGTTCTTGTAGGCGGTGACGTCGTCTGGATCGTCGAGGTAGACACCTCGACGTGGCAACTCCAAATAGACGACGGCCATGGAGTTCCTCGGGTCGCGCTCGTCGTCGCGGCCCAGGATCAGGAACTGGCCGGGCGCCGACGGTGGTCCTGCGCGAAACGGCAGGACCTGGATGTCCACCGTGGGCCGCTGAGCCATCTCGCACAGGTGGCCGAGCTGGTCGGCCATGATGCGGTCATTCCCGACCACACGGCGGAGTACCACCTCGTCCAGGACGGCCCAGTACCGCAAGCCGCGATCCAGGATCTCCTGGCGCTTCATCCGGGCCTCTGCCTCCTGCTCCAGGCGGTCGTCGTCATGCACGCCCTGGGCACGGAGGAGCGCGCGAGCGTACTCCCTGGTCTGGAGCAGTCCGGGAACCAGGGTCGTGGAGGTGACGCGCTCGTACTCGGCCGCGGCCTCGAAACTCACCAACGGGTTGAGGATTTCAGGCACGGCGGGATTGCGAACCCACCACCCGGCGTCCTGCGACTTGGCCATCTCGATCAGGGCGTCGCGCTCCTCGGCTGTGGCGCCGCACGCCTCCGCCAGCGTCCGGACGGTGCCCCACTTGACCTTGCGCCGGTCACTCCAGTCCTCGTAGCGGCTGACAGTGGCTCGGCTGAACCCGGTCCGCTCGGCCAGCTCGATCTGGGTGAGGCCGGCGCGTTCACGTAGGCGCTCCAGCCCGCGAGAGATCTGCAACCTCACCGCTGGGCCCGCCGGTGATGCCATACGCCGTCCGCCCTTCGTCGCAAGCCCCTTCGGACAAGGCGAGCCTACGCACGGCCGAGGACTCGGCGCTGCCGCCATCTCGAAAGAGTGATCCCTGCAAAAAGTAGCCGCTACTGGCTGTCTGCGACTGTCATAGTGACGCACAGAAACGGGGGACACACACAGCTGGAGGCACCCATGGCCCCGAACACCACGAAACCGGCAAACGTCCAACACGCCCCCGACGTCCTCTCGTTCTTCCTGCCGCTCGCCTGGGTGAGCCTCGGCGCGCAGCGGCGGCTCGACGGTCGGGAGTGCGCCCGGTGTGGTTCCACCGCCGGTCTGCGGCCCGGCGGGCACGCCGTCACCCCGACTCCGGATGGCGGGTCCCTGGGGTGGGCGGTCCGGGTCTGCCAGACGTGTCCGCCCGCGTCCGCGACCTGCGACAACGCGGCGGCCGTCGCCTGGGTGGTGGCGGCCGGGGCCGTCGAGGACGACGTCCTGACCGCCTGGCGGTGGCGCCGCTCGGTGTCTGTGCCCACGGGGCGGCTGTGGGACGTGGTCCGCGTCACCCGCTCCGTGGGGCTGACGATCCTCAGCCGGCTGCCGCAGCATGTGCGCGCGGTCGGCCCGGTGTTGGAAGTCCCGGCGCGGGAGACGGTCGAGTTCCTGGTGCCGCGCGGCACCGCGGCCACCTGGCCCGGGGTGCGCGGCGTCTTCTGCGTCGGTGCGGGTGGCGCCAGCCGACTCCCCTCCCCCGGGATGTCGGTCACGGAGGGACGGCGAGCCCGCTGCGGCCGTCGATGGCTCACCCGCCTGGAACCACACCGCACCCCGACGACGCACGGCGGCGGGCTCCTCGAATGCCTGCTGACCGAGCTCCCTCGTCGATGACCGCGGACTGGGGTGCGTGCGACGACTCGGCGGAGACGCTGCGGCGGGTCGGCGCCGCGCTGCGGTGCAGCCTGGAGTGCTGGCGCTGCGGCGCCACCGAGAGCCGACTGACGGTCGGCGGCGACGTCACCGGCGAGTTCGGCACCGTGCCGCTGTTCGTCTGCGCCGACTGCGCGCGGGCGTGGGAACGGCTCTACCGGACGGCGTTCGGTCGCCACCAGTCGGCCTGACGACGCCACCCGGGTGCGGATCACCCTGCCCCCGGCAGGGCGTGCGCGAGGAGGATCTCCGCTGCCGCTCGGGCGTGCCGGCCGTAGTCGGCGTCGCCCAGCACCATGGCACGGCTGGCCGCCCCGTCCGCGAGAGTGACCAACTGTTCGGCGAGGACGGCGGGTTCGCGGCAGCCGAGTTCCGTCACCAGTGCGGTGACCAGCCGCACCATGCGCAGCTTCTGCTCGCGGGCGTAGGCGTGCACCGCGCTCTCCGGGTCGGGGAACTCCGCCGCGGCGTCGATGAACGGACACCCGCGTACCGGCGTCTCGTCCGGCGCGGGCTGGTCGAACAGCCCGAGGATGCGCTCCCGCGCCGGGAGGTCCTCGCGGGTCAGCACGCTCTCCAGGGTGGCGCCCGACGAGGCGAGGTCCTGGAGATGCGCGATCACGAGGTCGTTCTTGGCTCGGAAGTGCGCGTAGAGCGTGCGCTTGGAGACCGGCGCCGCTTCCGCGACCTGCTCCATGCCGGTCGCGTTGATCCCCTGGGTCGCGAACAGCCGGGCGGCGGCGGCCAGGATGCGCTCCCGCCCGCCGCGTCCCCGCCCCTGCGATGCCGTGGCCGTCACACTCATGGCTTAACTATACGCCGGCGTTTACTCCGCCGGCCGGCGCCAGCTATAGTCGCGCCATGTAAACGATTCCGTTTACATCGAATGTCGAGGAGTGATCCATGCGCCTGCCCGTCCCCACCGAGCTGAGTGACTACGCGGAGAAGCTGATACGCGGCCGCCGCGCGACCCGTGCGTTCCGCCCGGAAGCCGTACCCGACGACACGATGCGGGCGATCTTCTCGCTGGCCGGCGCCGCGCCGTCCAACTCCAACGCCCAGCCGTGGCGGGTGGAGGTGGCCAGCGGCGCCACACGTGAGCGTCTGGCGGACGCCCTGCGAGCGGCCCACGCCGAACACCGCACCTCGGTCGACTTCGCCTACTCCGAGGACATGTACGCGCCGGTGCATCAGGCGCGGCGGGCGGCGTTCGGCGCCGGGCTGTACGGAGCGCTGGGCATCGGCCCCGACGATCACGCGACGCGGGCCGCCTACGACGCGGAGAGCCTGCGCTTCTACGGCGCGCCGCACGCCGCGTTCCTGTTCGTCACCGGGGACGGCGGGCCCCGGCTGGCCGCCGATGTCGGCGCCTACCTGCAGACGCTGCTCCTGGCGATGACGGCGGACGGAGTGGCGAGTTGCCCGCAGGGGCTGCTGAGCTTCTACGCCGACACGGTCCGCGCCGAACTCGGGCTCACCGAGGGAAAGCTGCTCGTGGGCGTCTCCTTCGGCTATGCCGACGAATCCGCGCCGGTGAACCACGTCACGACCGAGCGGGCCCCGCTCGAAGAGGTCACGACCTTCCACGGCCAGGCCCGGTCCAGTCGATCACGAGAGGCCGGCTGAGGTGACGCGGGGGCCGTGGATCGGCGGCGCTGCGACGATCCGCGCGTGATCACTCCTGGCCCAACAGTCCCCGACGGTGCGGAATCCCGCCGGCGGAACGACGACCAGATCAGAAGACCGTCACACGATCGTCCGGACAGGGACTAGCCGGCCAGGTGGCCGTCGAGCCAGGCCGGGAAGTCGGTGAGGTCCGGCAGCACGACGTCGGCGCCCTCGCGCCGCAGTTCTTCGGCGCTGCACGGACCGGTGGCGACGGCCACGGAGTACGCGCCGGCCGTGACCGCACCGCGGACGTCCCCGACGTGGTCGCCGACATAGACGCCGGCGGCGTGGTCGCGCAGCGCGGCGGCCTTCCCCTCCGCCCAGAGCGAGCCGATCACGACGTCAGGCCCCAGGCCGAGGTGGGCCACATGGCGCTCGGCGTTCGGCGCGTACTTCGCGGTGACGACGATCACCCGGCCGCCGCGCTCCCGCACGGCCGCGATGGCCTCACGGGCGCCCGGCATGGCGGGCGTCTCGGCGATCGCGTAGTCCCGGTACATGGTGCGGTAGCGGTCCGCCGCCTCGGCTATCCGCTCGGCCGGGAACCAGTTGGCCAGCTCGACCTCCAGCGGCGGCCCGAGCCGGGTGACGGCCAGGTCGGCGTCGATCGGGATCCCGGTCTCGCGCGCGAGCGCCAGGTAGACGCTGCGGATCCCGGGACGGGAGTCGATGAGCGTCATGTCGAGATCGAAGCCGACGGTGAGCGGAATGCTTGGCATATGAAACATTCTGCCCGAACCGGCGTCCGTGCCTGGTGGGCGGGCCCGTACGAGCCGGCGCGTAGCGCCGGAGCGAGCCGCTGAGGCCGGCGCTACGCGTCGGGGGGTTCGTCCCGTTGGCCCCCACCCGCCCGCCCCTTTCCGCGCTGCGCGCGGGCGGGGGCCACGGCGGCTCCGCCGCCGGGTGCCCGGGCACTCCGTGCCGCGGTATCCCCTGCCCCCACCCGGGGGCACGGGGCGGGCCGCGCGAGGCCACCCGCCGACGGGCGGGTGGGTGGACGCGGCGCGGCGGTCGTCAGCCGTCGGACTTCGGCGGCGGTGCGTGGCGGCGGGCACGGTAGAGGAGGAAGGCCGCGCTGGCGAGGGCGGCAGCCCTCAGCAGCCATGGCCAGTGGTCGGAGAGCAGCGCCTCCGCCTCGCCCTCGGCGAGGAGTTCGCCCCAGTAGCCGCCGGCGCGGCCGAGGAGCCAGAGGGTGTAGGCGCCGGCCACGGCGGCCGGCATGCCGAAGGTGGCCCACTGGGCCTCGCGGCGGCTGAGCCGGGGGGACCAGTAGCAGGTGAGCCAGCCGAGGGCGAGCACGACGATGGAGCCGGCGACCGTGCCGGCGACCAGCAGGAGGACGCCGAGGAGCTCGACGAGGCCGCCGACGCGTTTGCCGCCGAGGGCGGCGCGGGCCAGGCGGCGGCTGGGTGAGGGGCGGGCGGGCGGAGGCTCCGCCACCGGCTTCGCGACCGGCTTCGCGGCGCGTTTGCCGGTGCGCTTCTCGGGCCGGGGCTCGGGCTCCTCCTCGGCCTCGGACTCGGGTTCCTCCTCCGGCTCGTCGTCAAGCCCTGGCCGCAGGATCTCGGGGATCTCGATGCCGCCGCGGAAGCGGCCGATGTCGCCGTCGGGCCAGTACGTGTCGGGCAGCGGCTTCTCAAGCGTCGGGCCCAGGCCCGGGCCCGGGATGCGCGGCGGGGGGACCGGTGCGGCCGCCGGCGGTGGCGTCGACGTCTCGGCGGCCGCGGCGACCACGTCCTCCGGGGTGCCCATCCGGCCCAGGATGCGTTTCACCGCGGCGCGGCTCTCGCGGCCGCCGGTGGCGGCCGACCGCTGGCGGCCGATCTCGTCCCGCAGCCGGTTCACCAGCGCGGCGCGCTCCGCCGCCGACATGGTGGTGCCGTGAGCGAGGTCGCCGACCCGGCTCAGATAGTCGAAGACCAGCTGTTCACTCTCGATTCCCACGCCAACTGCCCCTGCGTCCGCATCGGCCAGAACCCCACCCGATGCTACTCGCGGGGCGGGCGAACCTGAGAGAACGCCGTTGTTCATCGGGGGTTCACCGAACGCCGTACAACCCGCTACCCACAGCTCGTTACATGTGAACGTCCCCACCTCACACCGGAAACGACACCGACACCACGCCCCCGGGAGCGCGACCGCACCGCGTTTCTTCACTGCCGACCGCGACAGCGAGGGAGAGCGCCATGGGCGCATGGTTGAGCACGACCAGACCGCGACGTTCGACGTCCTCCTCCCCGACGAGCGAGCCGAGGATCGAGCCGAGGATCGAGCCGCGCGGGATCTTCTCCGTGCCGGTGGACGCGGAGCTCCCCGAGGAGCCGCCGGCGCCCATACCGCTCGGTTCCAACCCGGTGGTGCTGCTGGCCGACTCGGACGAGCGGATCCGGCAGGGGCTGACCGCGCAGCTCGCCAAGTACCAGGTGTCGGTGGTGCACTGCGCGGACGGTGCGGCGGCGCTGTTGGAGGCGGGGCTGCGGAAGCCCGACGTGCTGCTGGTGTCGGCGGAGCTGCCGGTGATCGACGGGGCGACGGTGCTGCGTCTTGTGCGGAAGCGGCTTTCGATCCCGGTGGTGCTCGGCGTGGGCCCGGACGACACGGCGCAGGTGGGCCCGGCCCTGGCGGCCGGCGCGAGCGCCTGCGTGGCGCGCCCCTATCGGCCGCGTGAGGTGGCGCAGCTGCTCAGCCTGGCGGACCGGGGTCCGCGTGGCTGGGACCAGCCCCTGGTGTGCGGGCCGCTGACGCTGGACCCGAGCACCTACGAGGTGCGGATGCACGGCGTCTCGACGGCCCGGTTGCCGCTGCGTGAGTTCCAGCTGCTTCACTTGCTGATGCTGCACGCCGAGAAGGTGATCACCCGGGAGCGGATCAGGACCGAGCTGTGGGGCGAGGGGGCCCGGCGGTCGAACACCATCACCGTTCACATTCGGCGCCTTCGGGAGCGGCTCGGTGACGACCCGCACCACCCCGAGATCATCCAGACCGTGCGGGGCGTGGGCTACCGCCTGGTGCCGCCGGAGAGCTGATGGCACAAGGGCTCGGGCCCGGTGGCGCGCCCGCCGGGCCCGTGGCGTACCCGGGCGCCGGGGAGCATCCGCACCCGCCCGGTCCTTAACGATTCCAACACTTTTTGTGAAACTGCCGGTTCCACCGAACCTATCTTTCTGTTCACCTTCTGGCCCGCCCCGCTTCGCTGACCCCTCCTACGTTCAGCACGACATATTCAAGTCATCTGCACCCAGCCGGCCGGCTGGACATGAACAAGGAGCAAGGTCATGCGCAACATGCGCGCCAAGACCGCCGCGATAGCCGTGGTTTCCGCCCTGGCCCTGGTCACGGCCTGCAGCAGCGAGAACGAGAGCGGCGACACCGGCGGCAACGGCAGCGAGCCCACCGACGGCGGGTCGAGCCTGTCCGGCACCCTGGCGGGCGCGGGCGCCAGCTCGCAGGAGGCGGCGCAGCAGGCCTGGATGGCCGGCTTCCAGTCCGCCAACCCCGATGTCACCGTCTCGTACGACGCGGCCGGTTCCGGTGCCGGGCGTGAGCAGTTCATCGCGGGTGGTGTGGCCTTCGCCGGCAGCGACGCCTACCTGGACGACGAGGAGCTGACCGCCGCCACCGAGCAGTGCGGTGGGGACGTCGTCGAGGTCCCGGTCTACGTGTCGCCGATCGCCGTGATCTTCAACCTGCCGGGTGTGGACTCGCTCAACCTCTCCCCGAGCACCATCGCCCAGATCTTCAACCAGCAGATCACCAACTGGAACGACGAGGCGATCGCCGCCGACAACCCCGACGTCGAGCTGCCCGACCTCGCGATCACCCCGGTGAACCGCTCCGACGAGTCGGGCACCACGGAGAACTTCGCCGACTACCTGTCGCAGACCGCCGGTGACGACTGGCCGCACGAGGTCAGCGGCGAGTGGCCGGTCGGCGGCGGCGAGGCCGCCCAGGGCACCTCCGGCGTCGTGGCCGCCGTCACCGGCGGCGAGGGCACCATCGGCTACGCCGACGCCAGCCAGGCCGGCGACCTCGGCACCGTCAACGTGGGCGTGGGCGAGGAGTTCGTGCCCTACTCGCCCGAGGCCGCGGCCGCCGTGCTCGGCGTCTCGGAGCGGGTCGCCGACCGTGGCGAGCACGACTTCGCCTTCGACCTGGCCCGGGACACCACCGAGGCCGGCACCTACCCGATCGTCCTGCTCTCCTACGGCCTGGCCTGCGGCTCCTACGACGACGCCGCGCAGGGCGAGCTGGCCCGCGCCTACCTGTCCTACATCGTGAGCGAGGAGGGCCAGGCCGCCGCCGCCGAGGCCGCCGGTTCCGCCCCGATCTCGGACGAGCTGCGCCAGCAGATCCAGCCCGCCGTCGACGCCATCGGCAACGCCGGCTGAGTCCGCCACTCCCCGCGGTCCGGGCGGTCACCTTCAAGCGGGGTGCCGCCCGGGCCCGTGGGCTTCCCGGCGCGCGGGCCAGGCCAGGCCCGGGCCCACGCGCCGGCCGACCGCACGTCGTACCGAGCAGCGAAAGCCGCGAGAAGTCGCGAGTAGTCGTAAGAAAGGGACAAGGAGTGCCCCCCACCACAGAGAAGACGCGCACCCGCGGGGCGCCACAGCGGCCGGGCGATCGCATCTTCGCGGGCGCCTCGACCGGGGCAGGCGTGCTGATCCTGGTCATCCTGGCCGGCGTCGCGGCCTTCCTGGTCACCGAGGCGTGGCCGGCGATGACGGCGCCGGCGGAGGACATACCCGGCGACGACACCTTCGTCGTCTACGTGTGGCCGCTGCTCTTCGGCACCCTGCTCTCGGCGTTCTTCGCCCTGCTGATCGCCACCCCGCTCGCGGTGGCGATCGCGCTGTTCATCACCCACTACGCGCCGCGGCGGCTCGCCACGGCGCTCGGCTATGTGATCGACCTGCTCGCCGCGGTGCCCAGCATCATCTTCGGCCTGTGGGGCATCGCCGAGCTGGCGCCCCGCACCGTGGAGCCGACCCGCTGGCTCGAGGAGAACCTGGGCTTCATCCCGCTGTTCGAGGGCCCGGCGTCGGCGACCGGCCGCACCATGCTGACGATCTCCATCGTGCTCGCGGTGATGGTCCTGCCGATCATCACCGCCGTCGTGCGTGAGGCGTTCCTGCAGACGCCCCGGCTGCACGAGGAGGCGTCGCTGGCGCTGGGCGCCACCCGCTGGGAGATGATCCGGATGGCGGTGCTGCCGTTCGGCCGCTCGGCCATCATCGGCGGCGCGATGCTCGGCCTGGGCCGCGCGCTGGGCGAGACGATGGCGGTGGCGATCCTGCTGTCGCCCTCAGGCGACGTCTCGTTCAACCTGATCAGCAGCGCCAACCCGTCGACCATCGCGGCCAACATCGCGCTGACCTTCCCCGAGTCCTCCGGCCTCACGATCAACGTCCTGATCGCCTCCGGCCTCGTCCTCTTCGCCGTCACGCTCCTGGTCAACATGGGTGCCCGCGCGGTGATCAACCGGCGTCGCGAATTCTCGGGAGCCAACTGATGTCCACCTCCCCCACCACCTCCGAGAGCCGTGAGACCGAGCCGGTCGGCCCCGGCAAGGCCGAGCTGCAGCCGGCGCGGCTGACCCACGGCACGCTCCCGCGGCGGGCCGCCCAGCTCGTGCTGGGCGCGGCGGCACTGGTCGGCGTCGCGCTGTGGCTGCCCGGCGTCCTGGGCCCGGTGGCGGCCGCCCTGCTGGCGGCGGTCGGCTACACGGCCGGGATCTACCTGTGGTCCCGCTCGGTCGAGGGCCCGCGGAAGGCGTTCGACCGCTTCGTGACCGCCGTGGTCACCTCGGCGTTCCTGCTGGCGCTGCTGCCGCTGGTCTCGGTGCTCTTCACGGTCTTCGACCGCGGCTTCGAGCGGTTCGACGCCGAGTTCTTCACCTACTCGATGCGCAACATCGTCGGCGAGGGCGGCGGCGCCCACCACGCGCTGTTCGGCACGCTGATCATCACCGCGCTGGCCGCGCTGATCTCGGTGCCGGTCGGCATGCTGACCGCGATCTACCTCGTGGAGTACGGGCGCGGCCGGCTGGCGCGCTACATCACCTTCTTCGTGGACGTGATGACCGGCATCCCGTCGATCGTCGCCGGCCTGTTCGCCTTCGCGCTGTTCCAGCTGTTCATGGGCCCGGCGGTCCGGATGGGCTTCATGGGCGCCGTGGCGCTGAGCGTGCTGATGATCCCGATCGTGGTGCGCTCCACCGAGGAGATGCTGAAGCTGGTGCCCAACGAGCTGCGCGAGGCGTCGTACGCGCTGGCGGTGCCGAAGTGGCGCACGATCATGAAGGTGGTGCTGCCCACCGCGGCGGCCGGTATCGGCTCCGGTGTGACGCTGGCCATCGCCCGCGTCATCGGCGAGACCGCCCCGCTGCTGGTCACGGTCGGCCTCACCACGAGCGACAACTTCAACCCGTTCGACGGGCGGATGGCGACCCTCTCGGTGTTCTCGTACAGCCAGTACGCCTCGCCCGGGGTGCCTCCGGAGTTCAGCCTCGACCGCGCCTGGGCGGCGGCCCTCACGCTGATCCTCGTCGTGATGGTGCTCAACCTCGTGGCGCGACTGATCGCCCGCCTTTTCGCCCCCAAGACCCGCTGACGAACAGCTGAGAGAAGAGAAGCACAGTGGCCAAGCGCATCGAGGTCGAGGGTCTCGACATCTACTACGGCAACTTCCTTGCGGTGCAGGGCGTGTCGATGACGATCCAGCCCAAGTCGGTCACCGCCCTGATCGGTCCTTCGGGCTGTGGCAAGTCGACGTTCCTGCGCACCCTCAACCGCATGCACGAGCTGGTGCCCGGCGCGCGCGTCGAGGGCAAGGTGACGATGGACGGCCAGGACCTGTACGGGGCGGACGTCGACCCGGTCAACGTCCGCCGCCAGATAGGCATGGTCTTCCAGCGGCCCAACCCGTTCCCGACGATGTCGATCTACGACAACGTGGTGGCGGGCGTGAAGCTGAACAGCAAGCGCATGAAGAAGGCCGCCATGGACGAGCTTGTGGAGCGCTCGCTCCGCTCGGCCAACCTGTGGGAGGAGGTCAAGGACCGGCTCGCCAAGCCGGGTTCCGGCCTCTCCGGCGGACAGCAGCAGCGCCTGTGCATAGCCCGCGCGGTGGCCGTGCAGCCCGAGGTGCTGCTGATGGACGAGCCGTGCTCGGCGCTCGACCCCATCTCCACGATGGCCATCGAGGACCTGATGATGCAGCTCAAGTCCGAGTACACGATCGTCATCGTGACCCACAACATGCAGCAGGCGGCGCGGGTCAGCGACACCACGGGGTTCTTCAACCTCAAGGCGGTCGGCGAGCCCGGCGGCCTGGTCGAGGTGGACGCGACGGACAAGATCTTCTCGAACCCGTCGGTCCAGGCCACCGAGGACTACATCTCCGGCCGGTTCGGCTGACGGTCCCGGCGACCGAGGCCGCGAGGGGGGCACCATGCGGAACCGTTCGTTCAGGCCGGCCCGATCCGTCGCGCTCGGCACGGCGGCCGGCCTCGTCCTCGCCGGCTGCCTGGCCGGCGGGGACGACCGGCCCACCGTGACCAGGGGTTCGCTCTCCGGCGCCGTCACCGGCGCCGGGGCGACGTTCCCCGACCCGCTGTTCCAGGAGTGGATCACCCACTACGAGGGGCGGGTCGAGACCGGCGTCGACATCGGCTACCAGGCGGTCGGCTCGGGCGGCGGCATCGAGCAGTTCCTGGCCGACGCCGTCGACTTCGGCTCGTCCGAGCGCTACCTGCGGCAGGGCGAGCTGACCGTGGCGAGCGAGGTGCGGGGCTGCGCGGCGGTGCAGTTCCCGGTGCTGTTCGGCGCCGTGGTGCTGGCGCTGCACGACGACGCGCTGGACGGCCTGGTGCTCGACCCTGACGTGATCGCCGGCATCTACGACCGCCGGATCACCCGCTACGACGACCCGGCGATCGCCGCGCTCAACCCGGGGATGGCGCTGCCGGACGCCGAGATCCTGCCGGTGCACCGCTCGGACGGCTCGGGCACCACCTACGTGTTCACCCGCTACCTGACGGCCGAGGTGCCGTTCTGGGCGCAGCGGTACGCGGAGGGCACGGACATCGACTGGCACGACGACACCCTGGGCGGCGAGGGCAACGAGGGGGTGACCAGGGCGGTGCAGGAGAACGCGGGCGGCATCGGCTACGTCAACCAGTCCTACGCGCTCGCCAACGACCTGGCCACGGCGCGGGTGGTGAACGCGGACGGGCGGCCGATCGAGCCGACGCTGGAGGCGACGACGGCCGCCTCGGAGGAGGCGTCGATCCCGGACGACTTCCAGTTCGACATCGACGACATCGGCGGCAGCGGCTACCCGATCACAGGCGCCAACTGGATCTTCGCCTACGAGTGCGGCTACGAGGACGAGACGGCCGCCGTGCTGCGGGACTTCTGGACCTGGGTGCTGACGGACGTGGAGGCCGACCGGCTGGCGGCGGAGCTCGGCTACGCGCCGATGGGCCGGGAGCTGAAGCGCCGGGTGATCGAGGAGATCGCCCGGATCAACGGCGAGTAGGAGCGGGAGCGCTCACGCCTGGCCGCGCTGGAAGACGCGCGGGGTGATGCCGTAGGCGCGCTTGAACCAGCGGCCGAGGTGCGCCTGGTCCGCGAAGCCGGTGGCCGCCGCGGCGTCGGCCGCGGTGGCGCCCGCGGCCAGCAGGGCGCGCGCCCGGCGCAGCCGGAACTGGCGTTCGTAGTCGCTCGGCGGCATGCCGAACTCCGCCCTGAACGCCCGGTAGAGGGCGAACCTGCTGCACCCGGCGGTGTGCGCCAGCAGCTCGGCGGTCACGGTCTCCTGGCCGGCCTCGGTCAGCAGCGCGTGGGCCCGGCGAGCCGCCTGCCGCTGCGCCCGCCCGGCCAACGTGCGCACGCGTGGCGCGCGCGTCGCGCCGCGGTCCGCCATCGCGACGACGGCGGCGGTCAGCAGTTCGTCGCGCTCCAGGTCGCTCGCGCCGCCCACCAGGGCGGCGTGCAGGCGGGCCAGGGCGTCGGCGAGCACGGGGTCGGTCAGCACGGGCCGGACGAAGAGCGGCAGCCCGCCTGACCGTCCGTCGGCCGCGTCGGCGAGGACCTCGCGCACCAGTGTGGGGCCCAGGTGCACGATGCGGTAGTGGTAGCCGAGGTCCGCCGCCGACCGGCCGTCGTGCGCCTCGTCCGGGTTGAACGCCATCACCATGCCCGCGCCGCTGACGTGCTCGGCGCCACGGCACCGGAAGCCCTGGGCGCCGGCGTCGGTGATGCCGAAGGAGTAGGCGTCGTGGCTGTGCCGCGTGTAGACGTGGTCCACGAAACGCGCGTGCATGGCCTCCAGGGGGCGTGCCGCGTCCCGCCAGTACCCCACCCAGTTGTGCCGTGTTCCCATGCCCCGATTGTGGCGCGCACCAGCGTTCAAGCCACGGGAGCCCCCCGCGGCCACAGTCGGACCCATGGACACGCGACGAGGGCCGGGCAGCCCGTACCTGCTCCTGACGGTCACCATGCTGCTGTGGGGCAGCGCCTTCTCCAGCTCCAAGGCGGTGGTCGAGCACCTGCCGCCCGCCGTGGCCGCCCTGCTGCGGTTCGGCGGGGGCGCGCTCGCCCTGCTCATAGCCCTGTCGCTGTTCGGCGGGCGGGCGACAGGCAGGGTGCCGGGCAGCGGGTGGCGGGCGGCCGGCGCGGGCGTGCTGGGGGTCTTCGCCTACAACGGCTTCTTCTTCTGGGGACTCTCGCTGGCGCCGTCCCTGGACGGCGGCATCCTCATCCCGGTCATGAGTCCCGTGCTCACCAGCGGCTACCTGCTGGTGACGGGCAGGGAACGCGCCTCGGCCGGCCGGCTGGCCGGTCTTGGGCTCGGGCTCGTCGGAGCCGGGATCTTCTTCCTGGGGGCGGGCGGCTCCTCGGGCGGTGGCTCGACGCGCCTCGCGGGGGACGCGCTGTTCCTGCTCAGCGCCGTGTGCTGGGCCGCGTTCACGCTGGCCGGGCCGCGGGTGCTGGCCGGCATCGAGCCGCTGCGCGCGACGACCTACGCCACCTGCGCGGGAGCGGTGCTGCTCGGCGTGCTCGCGGCCCCACAGCTGGGTGGGGTCGACTGGGGCGCCCTGCCGGCCGGCGTCTGGTGGAACGCCGCGTACCTGGCCGTCGGGCCCGCCGCCGTGGCCAACCTGCTCTACTACCGGGGGGTGGGGGCCGTGGGGCCGGCGAAGGCGTCGCTGATGATGTTCACCGTCCCGGTCGTCAACACCCTGTGCGCCACGCTCTTCCTGGGGGAGTCCTTCGGCGCGCTGCAGGGGGCGGGCGCGCTTGTGCTGCTGGCGGGTGCGGTGCTCGCCGTGGCCCGGGGCCGGCTGCCCGGGCGCGCCGCCAGGTGAGGCGCCCGGCGGCCGCGGGCGGGTCACATCTCGCGGGCGACGTGGTAGATCAGCTGACGGGACTCGTCGGGCGGCAGCGAGACCTTCAGGGCCCGGTCGAAGAACATCCGGTAGCGGGAGAGCGGGGCGTCCGCGTCGAGGTAGAAGCCGCCGATCGGGGTGTCGATCTGCACGGTGTCCAGCTCGGGCACGATGCCCCGGGCGTAGGAGACGGCCGTGGTGGCCTCGAAGAAGTCCTCGTTGGTGAAGGGGATCACCCGCACCCGGATGTTGGGCCGCTCGGTGTCGCGCAGCAGCTGGTCGAGCTGGGCCCTGGCGACGGCCCGGCCGCCGTAGCGCATGCGCAACACGGCCTCGTGCAGGAAGACGTGGAAGGGCATGGGGTTGTCCCGCTCCAGGACAACCTTTCGCCGCATCCGGTGCTCCAGGCGGGCCTCCACCTCCTCGTGCGGGAGTTCGATCAGCCCGCCGCTGAACAGGGCCCGCGCGTAGTCCTCGGTCTGCATCAGCCCGGGAATGGTGACGGTGCAGCAGATCTGCATGCTGGACGCGTGGTGTTCGAGCTCCGAGATGTCCAGCCAGCTAGGGGCAAGGATGCCACGGTACTCGTCCCACCAGAACTGCCCCCGGTGTTCGCGGGCGATCGCGCACAGGGCGTCGAGCAGGGGCTGATCTGTGCATTCGTAGAAGGTGGCGAGCTTGCGGATGCGCTCCTCGCTGACTCCGATGCGGCCGGACTCTATGTGGCTGATCTTCCCCTGGTCCGTCCCCAACATCCCGGCGGCCTCCCGCGCGGTCCGGCCGGCGCGCTCCCGCAGCTTGCGCAACTCCGCGCCCAGACGCCCCTGTCGGTAGGTGGGGTTCTCCCTCGGCGGCATCGGTACTCGTGTCCTTCCATCGACTGGCCCCGAGTCTGCCGCCCCATCACCCCCTGAGTCCACTCGCCTACAGATCTTGGCATATGCAGCTTTGCACCGGCGCAACCATGCTCCTGTTCGGGTGGCGAGGGCCTGTGCGGTGTTGTGTGGTGTTCACGTCTCGTTCCGTCCCGTCCGGTGCTCTTCCGACGCCGTCCGGGTAGCGTTGGGTGGATGACAAGGCCGCCGGCCCCCCGCACCCTCGCCGACGAGCTGCGCGCCCGCTCCGACGCGCGGCTGGCGCGGCTGCTGCGGGCACGCGCCGATCTCCTCTCGCCGCTCCCCGGCGACCTGTCCCAGCTCGCCACCCGCGCCGGCACCAGGACCTCCGTGCTGCGCGCCCTGGAGCGCCTCGACACCTTCACGCTGCGCGTCGCCGAGGCCCTGGCCGTCGCGCCCCAGCCCTGCCCCGTCGAGACCCTGGCCGCGCTGCTGCCCGGCGGCGAGGAACGGCTCCCGCTCGCCCTCGACGCCCTCCGCGACCGCGCCCTGCTCTGGGGCAGGGACGACGGGCTGCGGCTCGTCCGCACCGCGCAGGAGCTGCTCGCCCCGGGGCCCGCCCGCCCCAGCCCCACCGGACTCGGCCCCACCCTCGCCGAGACCGCGACCGGCATCTCGCCCAGCCGCATCCAGGAGCTGCTGACCGGCGCCGGGCTGCCCGCCACCCACGACCCGGTCTCGGCGCTCGCCGCCCTCGCCGGCCTCTTCGCCGACCGGGACCGGCTCACCGCCCTGCTCGACCAGGCCCCGGACGCCGCCCGCGCCGTACTCGACCGGCTCACCTGGGGACCCCCGTACGGCGAGGTGTCGGCCCGCCCCAGCCCGCCCGTGCGCTGGCTGCTCGACCGCGCCCTGCTGATGCCGACCGCGCCCGGCACCGTCGTGCTGCCCCGCGAGGTGGCGCTCGCGCTGCGCGGCGGCCGCGCCCACCGCGAACTCGTCGCCGAACCGCCGGACCCAGGACCGTTCGTCGAGCACCGGCCGGACACCGTGGACGCGGCGGCGGCCGGCGCCGCGCAGGCCGCGCTCGCCCTCGTCGAACAGCTGGCGACCGGCTGGTCCACCGACGGCCCCGCCGTGCTGCGCGCCGGTGGGCTCGGCGCCCGCGAGCTCAAGCGGACCGCCGTGCTCCTCGACGTCCCAGAGCCGGAGGCCGCGTTCTGGGTCGAGCTCGCCTTCGCCGCCGGGCTGCTGGCCCCGGACGGCGAGGCCGACGAGCGGTGCGCGCCGACCCCCGGCTACGACGAGTGGCTGGCCCTGCCCGCCGCCGAGCGCTGGACCGCGCTGGTCACCGCCTGGCTCGCCACCACCCGCGTCCCCGGGCTCGTCGGCACCCGCGACTCCAAGGGCCGGCTGCTGGCCGCGCTCGGCCCAGGGCTCGACCGGGGCCCGGCAGCCGCGCTGCGCCGCCGGGTGCTCGCCCTGCTCGCCGCGCTCCCGCCGGGCCACGCGCCGGCCGCCGAGGGCGTCCAGCGGCGCGTCGGCTGGGAGCTGCCCCGGCGGATGCCGGAGGAGACCAGGATCCAGCTGTGCGACGCGGTGCTGGCCGAGGCCGAGCGCCTCGGCGTCACCGGGCGCGGCGCGTTCGCCTCCTTCGCCCGCCCCCTGCTGTCCTCCCCGCGCCCCGACGGTCCGGCCGCCGCCGAGCTGCTGCGCGACCAACTCCCCGAACCACTCGACCACTTCCTCCTCCAGGCCGACCTGACCGCCATCGCGCCCGGACCGCTGCGGCCCGACGTGCGGCGGGTCATGGACGCCGCCGCCGACGTCGAGTCCAAGGGCGGCGCCACGGTCTACCGCTTCACCGCCGGCACCGTCCGCCGCGCCCTCGACGCCGGCTGGACGCCGGACGAGCTCCACGCCTTCCTGGCCGAGCACTCCCGCACGCCCGTGCCGCAGCCGCTCAGCTACCTCGTCGACGACATGGCCCGCCGGCACGGCCGGCTCCGCGTCGGCGCCGCCACCAGCTACCTGCGGTGCGAGGACGAGGCGCTGCTCACCCAGCTCGTCGCCGACCGCCGCGCGGCACCGCTGCGGCTGCGCCGGCTCGCGCCCACGGTGCTGATCTCCGAGCTCGCCCCCGACACGCTGCTCACCCGGCTCCGCGACCTCGGCCTCGCGCCGGCCGCCGAGACCGCCGAGGGGGCGCTGGTCACGCTGCGCGCCGAGGCACGCCGCACCCCGCCCCGCACGCCCCCCGAGCCGGCCCCCGACGGGCCGCCGCCCGCCGACGACACGCTGCTCGCCGCCGCCGTCCGCGCCATCCGCGCCGGCGACCACGCCGCCGGCGCGGCCGGCCCCTCCGCCTCCCCCACCACCCGCCTCGCGGAGCCGGCGGGACCACCACCGCGCACGCCCGCGGTGGAGACCCTGGCCACCCTCCGCGCGGCGGCCCGCGCCGGCACCCAGGTCCACGTCGGCTACGTCACCGCCGACGGCGTCGCCGCCCACCACGTCCTCTCCCCCGTCCGCGTCGAGGCCGGCTTCGTCACCGCCTTCGACCACACGGCGGACGAGATCCGCACGTACCCACTGCACCGCGTCACGGGAGCGGTGCCGCTGCGCTCGGCCTAGGCCGGGCATCGGGGCCTGGTGGCCCCGTGCCGGTGCGCTGCGCTTCGGCCTGAGCGGAGGCACCACGGCGCCGCGCCGCGCGCGACTGGCCCCGGGGCCAGGAGCCGGCGGCTCGGCCCGGCGAGCCCGGGGACGAACCCCGGGCCGCAGGCCCGCCCCACCCACCCCGGCGGGCGGGCCTTGCGCCGCCTGCGGCTGCCCCGGCCCAGCGGCCGGCGGCCCGTGCCGGGGCGTCGCGACCGGTGCCGGTGCGTGTGTCATGGCGCGGGGCCCCGCCGTCCGTCGGACGGCGGGGCCCCGGTGGTTCGTTCGTGCGTCAGTCGTTCGCGTTGAGGACCGGCAGGTAGCCGTTGGCGTGGCCCACGCTGGTCGGGTGGTAGGACTCCCAGACCGGGATCCGCACGTCGTGCAGGTAGTCGTCGCCGGAGCAGAGCTCGTGGTCGTTGAAGGTCGGGCGGACGTCGCCGAAGCGGAAGCCGTGGGCGGCGGCCCGGGCGGAGATCACCGAGTTGAGGGCGTCCGACGTGTCGTTGATCGCCTCCCGCTTGGTGTTGCTGAGCCCCAGGCAGTACCAGGGCGAGGGCTCTATGTACATGTGCGGGTAACCGAGCACTACGACCCGGGCGTTGGGCGCCCGGGACCGCACCGCGCTGTAGACGGCGTCGAGCCGGCCGGGCAGCGTGTTGTTGATGTAGGTGCGGGACGTGTTGAGCCGGCTGAGGCAGGTGCTGTCGGAGCCGGTGACGCACGTCGTCATCGCGTCCGCGAAGCCGGCGTCGTTGCCGCCGATGGTGATGCTGACCAGCGTGGTCGAGGAGTTGAGCGAGCCCAGCTGGTTGTTGAGCACGTCGGTGGTCACCGCGCCCGAACAGGCCACGAAGGCGAAGCCGGACGGGCTGTTGGCGGCGGCCCAGCGCGCCGGGAAGGCGTTGTTGCTGCGGTGGCAGTCGCCGCTCGACGAGATGTAGCTGCCGGCTCCGTTGCCGGACGAGTACGAGTCGCCGAGGGCCACGTACACCGGCGCCGCCGCCTGGGCGGTGCCGGCGCCCAACAGGCCGACGACGAGGGCGGATACGAGCACGAAGACGGCTGACAGGGACCTTCTGAGTCTCACGCGACCTCCAACGGCAGAGTCTCTGCCCGCACTTGTAGCAAGCTACGCGCGTTGAAGGAAGTGTTCATGCCAATCTTCGGGGTGAAGATCCCTGAAACAAACCGGAACTGACGGGCGGTCGCCCCGCTCAGCGACCGCCCCCGACCGAGTAGCTCAGGTCCATCGCCCGGAGCGAGGAGGGCGCCAACCGCAGCCAGACCGTGCCGCGTTCCCCCGGGTCGTCGTACAGGTAGTGGACGAACCGCGCGTCCCACCGCGCCTCGTCCTCCCCCAGGTATCGCGCCAGCTTCCGCCGCCCGCGCGCCACGTCGAACGGCACCAGCTCGGCCCGCCCGCGCGCCACCACCTGCCGCACGAGGCCGGTCGCCGGCTCGCACACGTCGACCACGACCGCGACCGCCGGGTCCCTGGCCACCAGCCCGCTGAGCCGGGCCCACGGGCCGGTGAGGATCCAGAACGCGCCGCCCTCCCACAGGAACCACACCGGCCGCACGGTCGGCCCGGCCGTCGCGATCCGCGCGGTCAGCGGCTGGGCGAGGAACTCGTCCACGTCGAAGTCGTGTTGGCTCATCCGCCCCATGCTGCCCGGCCGCCGCCCGGACCGACAGCGCCGCGAGTCCTGGGTCCCGCGCGCGGGAGCCTCACAGCCAGTCGTGCTCCCGCGCGTACCGCGCCGCCTCGTGCCGGGTGCGGGTCCCGGTCTTCTGCATGGCCCGGGAGAGGTAGTTGCGCACCGTGCCCTCCGCCAGGTGGAGCCGGGCGGCGATGTCGGCGACCGAGTACCCGTCGCGGGTCACCCGCAGCACGTCGAGCTCCCGGTCGGTGAGTGGGCAGTCGTCGACGACGGCCAGCACGGAGACCTCCGGGTCGATCCACCGCCCGCCCTGGTGCAGGGTCGTGACGACCGACGCGATGTGGGCCGGCTCCGCCGACTTGCTGACGAAGCCCTGGACGCCGAGCTTCAGGGCCCTGCGGAGCACCCCCGGCCTGGCGTGCCTGGTCAGCATCAGGATCACCTGCTCGGGCAGCGCGCGCCGGATCGCCGAGACGGCGCCGAGTCCGTCCACGCCGGGCATCTCCAGGTCGACGACGAGCACGTCGGGCCGGTGCCGCAGGGTGGCCTCGACGGCCGCCGCGCCGTCCGCCGCCTCGGCGAGCACGGTGATCTCCCCCTCCATGGGCAGCAACGCCGCCAACGCCTTGCGGAGCAGGGCCTCGTCGTCCGCGAGCACCACGGTGGTCATCGGTCGTCCTTCCGGTTCGCAAGCCTTCAGCGGGTGGCGCCGGAGCACGGGCGCGGGAACTCCGCGGCCGTCTCGAACCGCCCGTCCCGCTGTTCCACCCGCAGTTCCCCGCCGTCCCCCGCCACCCGTTCCCCGAGAACCGCGAGCCCCCTGAGCTCGGGGGTCGGCCCGTCCGGCGCGCCGTCGTTGACGATGGTGATGCCCCGCTCCGCGAGGGTGATCCGCACCCGCTCGGCCCGCGCGTGCCGCAGGATGTTGGTCGTCGTCTCGCGGAGCACCTGGCCGAGCAGTTCGCCCGTCCGCGTGTCGACCTCGGCCTCGCGGTCGACGCGCACCCGGATGCCGGCGGCCTCGAAGAGGTTCTTCGCGTTCTCCAGCTCCGCCGAGAGGTTGAGCCGCCGCTGCGCGTAGGCGAGTTCCCTGGTCTGGGCGATGGTGTCGCCGAGCAGCGCGTACACCTCCCGCAACTCCCGCCGCACGCCCGCCAGGTCGGCGTCCACCAGCCGGTCGGCCAGCGCGATCTTCAGCTTCACCACGTGCAGCGTGTGGCCCTGGATGTCGTGCAGGTCGCTGGCGAACCGCACCCGCTCCCGCATGACGGCCAGCTCGGCCTCGCGTTCCCGCGACTGCTCGATGAGCTGGTAGAACCTCTGGTTGGCGAAGTTGAGGCCGGTCGCCATGACGACGACGCCGGTGGGGACGAGCAGGTAGCCGACCAGGGCGCCGGCGTCGTCCCCCGACACCAGCGGCCGTGCCGCTCCCACCGCGGCGACGAAGCCGACCAGCGCCAGGGACGCCGCGCGCCGGCGGCGCGGCAGTTGGGGGATGACCAGGGGGCCCACGATCATGATCCCGTAGGCGGCCGCGTCGGTGTCGGCCACCAGCACCCCGTACGGCCACGCCGCCGCGGTGACCACCAGGCAGGGGAGCGCGACACGGGCCAGGCCGCCCGCCGTCCACCGCTCGACGGCGAGCAGGGCCGCCGCCGCGCTCAGCGTCAGGACGGCGGCGTCCCACCAGGTGCGGGCCTCGACGGCCACCAGCAGCGCGCCGACGGCGGCGAGCGGCGGCAGCAGCATGGCGAGGTTGAGCCGCCGCAGCCGGCCCCGCGTCGCCACGTTGTGCTCCAGCATGGTGTGCGCCGCGGGCCAGTCGTAGATCACGCCTCGGAGTATTCCGCCGGGTTCCGTCGTGGCACCAGTGACGCCACGTCACCTCCCGACCTGACGGACGTCACCGCAGGGTGGTGACACGGCGGCACTGCCGGACGGGCGCGGCGGCGGGTGGGATCGACGCATGAACGCGACACCGGTCATCGACGTCGAACGTCTCAACCTCTTCTACGGCGACTTCCACGCCGTCAAGGACCTGTCCTTCCAGGTCGGGCGCGGTGAGCTGTACGCGCTGCTCGGCACGAACGGGGCGGGCAAGACCTCGACCCTGGAGGTGGTCGAGGGCCACCGCACCGCCACCTCCGGCACCGTGCGGGTCCTCGGGCAGAGCCCGCGGGACCGGCGGGCCGTGCGGCCCCGGATGGGCATCATGCTCCAGGAGAGCGGGTTCTCGCCGGACCTCACGGTGCGGGAGTCGGTCCGGCTGATCGGGAGGCTCAGCGGGCGCGTCGACGAGGTAGACCGCGTGCTCGGCGTCGTCGACCTCACGCGCAAGGCCGGCACCAGGGTGTCCCAGCTCTCCGGCGGCGAGAAGCGACGCCTGGACTTCGCCACCGCCGTCTACGGAACGCCCGACCTCGTCTTCCTCGACGAGCCCACCACAGGTCTCGACATCCAGTCCCGGGACGCCCTCTGGGAGGCCGTGGACCGGCTGCGCGAGGACGGCGCCACGGTCGTGCTCACCACGCACTACCTGGAGGAGGCGCAGCAGCGCGCCGACCGCATCGGGCTCATGCACCGGGGCGCCTTCCACCAGGAGGGCACCGTCTTCGAGCTGACGCGGACGCTGCCGGCCACCATCCGCTTCACCCTGCCGGTGCTCGCGACGGCGCTGCCGCTGCCGGCCGCCCGCGAGAGCGACGGCACCTTCCTCGTCCAGACCTTCCAGCTCCAGAAGGACCTGCACGTGCTGCTCGGCTGGGCGCACGACAACGGTCTGGAGCTGCGGGAACTCCAGGTCGGGCCCACCCGGCTCGACGACGTCTTCCGCGCCCTCACCGACGCGTAGCCCGCCCACCCCGCCCCCAGACAAGGACGCCCTCTGCCATGCTTCCCATCGCGCTCAGCGAGTTGGTCCAGATCTTCCGGAACCGGCTGGTCCTGGTCACCAGCCTCATCATGCCGACGGCGGTCGCCGCGTACTTCGTCCACCAGCACGAGGCCTTCGCCGAGCTGGGCAGCCTCGGCTACATCGCGGCGGTGATCTCGTTCACCATCGGCGCCTTCGGGCTCTACACCACCGCGGTGACCACGCTCGCCGCCCGCCGGCAGAACCTGTTCCTCAAGCGACTGCGCTCCACCGCGGCCGGCGACGTCGACATCCTCACCGGGCTGCTGCTCCCGGTCACCGTCCTCGCGCTGGTCCAGGTGGCCGCGATCCTCGCCGTGCTCGCGGCGGTCTCCGGCCGGCCGGCCAACGTGCCGCTGCTGGTCGTGGCGGTCCTCGCGATCGTGGCCATGATGCTCGGCCTCGGCCTGGCCACGGCCGGGCTGACGAACTCCCCCGAGCACGCCCAGGTCACCACGTTGCCCGTCAGCCTCGGCGTCATCGCCGTCGCCAGTTGGGTGGGGCTCTCCGGCACCGATGATCTCGCCCCGCTCAAGCGGCTGCTGCCCGGCGGCTCCGCCACCGAGCTGATCCTCGACGCCTGGGACGGCGGCGTGCCCGTCGGGGAGTCGCTGGTCCTGCTGGTGCCCACCCTGGGCTGGGTCGTCGCCGCCGTGGCGCTGGCCTCCCGGCTCTTCCGCTGGGAACCGCGGAGTTGACGAACCCTCGACCGGTAACCTGTATAGTCACTCCACACACGTTACCGATCTTCGGAGGGGCGGTCCGTGGAGTTCCCCCTGCACGACTACGTGGCGGGCGCGCGGGTGGCGACCGACCTGGTCACCACCTCGCCCACCGTGCGCGGCCCGGCCGGCGACGGCCTGCCGAACCCCGAGGCGCTGGCGGCGTTCCTCGCCGACCACGACCTGAGGCTCGACGCGCCGCCGCCGACCGCCACCGACCTCTTCCAGGTGCAGCTGCTGCGCCGCGAGGCGCGCGGCATCATCGAGACCGAGACCGCGGACCAGGCCGTCGCCGGCTGCGCCGTGCTGATGCGGCGCGCCGCGCTGGGCCCCGTGCTGCGGCGGGACGCGGAGGCGGGCGTCGACGGCCGGTGGCGCTGGCACGTGCCGACCGCGCCGGGCGCCGCGCTCGCCGACGAGCTGGCGGCGTTCCTCGCGGCCGGCCTCGCCGGCGTCGTCCGCGCCCTCGGCCACGGCCGGTTCCGCGACTGCGCCGCGCCGGGCTGCCGGGGCGTGTTCGCCGACACCAGCCGCACCGGGCGACGCCGGTTCTGCCGGCCCGAGCTGTGCGGCAACCGCGTCAAGGTCGCCAACCACCGTGCCCGGCAGGCCGTCCGATGACCGCGCTGCTCCTCCCGGACGGGGCCGCCGTGCGCGCCCGCGGCCTCCGCAAGCCGTGGCCTGAGGGCCCCGCCCCCGACTACGGCCTCTACCTCGGCACCGCCCGCCTCCGCCGCCGCCACGACGCGCGGCTCGACTGGCCGCACGAGTGGCTCGACTGGCCCGACTTCCTTCTCCCCCGCGACCCGGCACTCGCCGGCCGCCTGATCCGCGACCTGCACGCCCGCGCCCTCGCCGGCGAGACGGTCGAGGTCGCCTGCGACGGCGGCGTCGGCCGCACCGGCACCGTCCTCTCCTGCCTCGCCGTCCTGGCCGGCCTCCCCCCGACCGAGGCCGTCGCCTGGGTCCGCGCACACCACCACCCACGCGCCGTCGAAACCCCCTGGCAGCGCCGCTGGATCACCCGCTTCGCGGGCTGAACCGTGGCGGATACGGTCTGCCCATGCACCGAAGCCGCGTCTACGCCCTCCTCATCGACACCCCGGAACCGGAAGCCGCCGCCGCGACCGCCTTCTGGTCGGCGGCCCTCGGCGCCCCCGCCCAACGCGACCCCGACCAACCGCAGTTCACCGTGGTGCACGAGGCCATACCCGGCATCGTCACCGCGATCCAGGAGACCGGCGACGACTCGCCGCGCTTCCACATCGACATCGAGACCGACGACCTGGCGGCGGAGACGGAACGCCTACTGGCGCTGGGCGCGGAGCGCGTCACGACGTGGCTCGACTGCCAGGTGCTGCGCGCACCCGGCGGCCACCTGCTCTGCGTCCTGCCCGTGCACAGCGCTCCGGAGGTCTTCGAGGCCGGGGCCAACACGTGGCCCTGACGCGCGTTCTCGGGCGTGACTCACCATACGTACGTATCGTTGGACACGGCGGCTGCGCGCGATGGGCGCGCTGGGGAGGAGCGGCACGATGACCGTCGTCATGACCGACAGGATTCAGATGGCCGACACCGACGACATGAGCTTGGACAAGCTGTTCGAGTTGCTGGAGCGGATGGTCCCCGAAGGCTTCAGGGCCGAGATCGTCGGAGGGGGCATCTTCGTGTCGCCACAGCGGGACACCCACTGGGAAATCATCCGGAGGTTCATCTGGGCACTGGAGGACCGCTTCGGGCGGAAGAGCGTCAAGGTGAAGACGGATATGCGCATCGACTTCCCCGGGTACAAGAACGCCTTCTGCCCGGACGTGGTGAAGCTCTCGGCTGACGCGGAGAAGGACGAGCACGGCCACTGGCGCTACAAGGACGTGGAGTTCGTCGCCGAGGTCATCTCCCGGGCCACGGCCCAGAACGACTACGGCAAGAAGCGTGAGGTGTACGCCTCGGCCGGCGTCCCCGTGCATGTCATCGCCGACCCGTACACCCGCAAGTGTCTGGTCTCGACGGAGCCGGAGGGAGACAGGTACCGCGAGGAGGTCACAGTGAAGTTCGGTGATCCGATCGATCTCACGGGCACCGTCGTCGACATGGTCGTCCCAACCCACGACTTCCCCCACGACTGACCCGCGCCGGTTTGCCGGATCGGCAACGGCTCGGTGCCGCGTCATCCTCCCCGCCGCATGATTCCCGCAGGCGCGCCGGAGAGGGCCCGCGCGCCGTGCGTGTTCGGGAGGAACCATGTCGCAGACACCCGCCGCCGAGTTCCGGCACCGGTTCGTGGCGTCGCCCGTCGGGCGGACGCATCTGGTGGAGGTGGGCGACGGGCCGCTCGTGCTGCTGGTGCACGGGTTTCCTGAGTCCTGGTACTCGTGGCGCCACCAGCTGACCGCGCTGGCCGCCGCCGGGTACCGGGCGGTGGCGGTCGACGTCCGGGGGTACGGGCGGTCGTCCCGGCCGGCGGCGGTGGAGGCGTACCGGATGCTCGATCTGGTGGCGGACGCCGTGGCCGTCGTGCACGGACTCGGCGAGTCGGACGCGGTGGTCGTCGGGCACGACTGGGGTGCGAACATCGCCGCGACGTCCGCGCTGCTGCGGCCCGACGTGTTCCGCGCGGTCGGGATGCTCAGCGTGCCGTACGCGCCGCCCGGCGGACCGCGGCCGAGCGAGGTCTTCGCGGCCATGGGGGGCGACGAGGAGTTCTACGTCTCCTACTTCCAGCGGCCGGGGCGGGCCGAGGCGGAGATCGAGCCCGACGTGCGCGGCTGGCTCGCCGGCCTCTACGCCGCGCTGTCCGCCGACACCATGCCGGCGCCTGGCGCGCCCGACCCGCACTTCGTCGGCCGGGGCGGGCGGATGCGGGACCGGTTCCCGGCCGGTCCGCTGCCGGCCTGGCTCGGCGAGCACGACCTCGACGTCTTCGCCGGCGAGTTCGAGCGCACCGGGCTGAGCGGGGCGCTGGCCCGCTACCGGAACATGGACCGGGACTGGGAGGACCTGGCCGACCACGCGGGCGCGCCCGTCACCCAGCCCTCGCTGTTCGTCGGCGGTGGCCTGGACGCCTCCACGACGTGGATGGGCGAGGCGATCGCCGCCTTCCCGACCACCCTCCCGGGCCTGGTCGGCTCGCACGTCCTGGAGGGCTGCGGCCACTGGGTGCAGCAGGAGCGCCCGGCCGAGGTCAACCACCTGCTGGTGGACTGGCTGGACGCCCTGCCGGGCTGAGCGGCGCGTCGGTACAGTTCCGCGCATGGCCGATCACATCACGGTGTCGACGACGACGGACAGCAGGGCGGCCGCCGAGGCGCTGGCCCGCTCGGCGGTGGAGGCGCGGCTGGCGGCGTGCGCGCAGGTCGACGGGCCGATCACCAGCGTGTACCGGTGGGAGGGCGCGGTGCGGGCGGACCAGGAGTGGCGGGTGCTGTACAAGCTGCCGGCCACCGGCTACCCGGCGCTGGAGGCGCATGTCAGGGCCGCCCACACCTACGACGTGCCCGAGATCGTCGCGGCGGAGATCACGGCCGGCAGCGCCGCCTACCTGGCCTGGGTGGACGAGGAGACCATCACCCCAGGGTGAGCAGGACGACCGCGGCGGTGGCGCCGAACAGGCCGGTGGACTGGGTTCTGGTGGCCCGCTCGCCGAGCAGGACGAAGCCGAGGACGGTGGGGATCGCCGGGTAGAGGGAGGCCAGGACGACGGCGACGGCCAGCATCTGTCGTTGGGTCGCCCAGAGGTAGAGGATGAGGCCGCAGGCCGCGCCGGCCCCGATGAGGGCCGCCTGGGCCAGCGGCCGGGCCGGGATCCGGAAGTGGCGGGCGTGCCGCGCGGCGCTCGGCAGCAGGATCAGGACGGCGGCCACCCGGCCGGCGGCCACGGCCCACACGCCGCTCGCCGGGTCCGCCTGGGCCAGCCCGATGTACTGCACCGCGACCCCGAGGCTGGCGATCAGGCCGTCGACGGAGGCCCGCCCCTCGGGCCCGCGCGGCCCGCCGTCGCCGCCGGCGACCAGCCACAGCGCGGGCACGGTGAGGACGATGCCGAACCAGGCCAGCGGCGTCGGCCGGTCGCCGAGGAGGCAGACGCCGCACAGCACGGAGAGCGCGACGCCGGTGACGGCGCTCACCGGCACCACGACGCTCATGGCGCCGCGGCTGAGGCCCCGGTTGAGGAAGTGCATGGCGATGCCGCTGCCGACGCCGGAGAGCGCGCCCCAGGCCAGGTCGGCCGAGGAGACGGCGTCGGCGGGCACGAGCAGGGCGGCGAGCAGCGCGAGCGCGAGGCCGCCGAGCTGCCCGACGAAGGTGACGACGGCGAAGTGCACGCGGCGCGACAGCAGCCCGCCGGCGAAGTCGACGACGCCGTAGCAGACGGCGGAGGCCAGCGCGAGAACAGCACCCATTCGACGAGGCTGCCCGGAGTCGGCCGCGTCATGGCCCTCCGACACTCGGGCGGCGGGTGTCGGAGGGCCCGGGCCTCAGGGAGGGCTCAGGCCCTGTCCTAGGCGGAGAGGCCGGCCTTGAGGGCGGCGGCGACGCGGACGACGCGCTGCGCCTGGTGGCGGGCGGCGTCGCGGGTGGTGTCGTTGATCGGGTTGTTGCCCTGGGCGTCGACGTGCGAGGTGCCGTAGGGGTTGCCGTCGGCGAACTTGACGGCGTCGGTGTAGCCGGGCGAGACGATCAGGCCGCCGAAGTGGTGGATGGAGTTGTAGAGGGCGAGCAGGGTCGACTCCTGGCCGCCGTGCTGGGTGGCGGTGGTGACGAAGCCGCTGTAGACCTTGTCGGCCAGCCGGCCCTGGGCCCACAGGCCGCCGAGGGTGTCGAGGAACTGCTTGAGCTGGGAGGCGACGTTGCCGAAGCGGGTCGGGGTGCCGAAGACGACGGCGTCGGCCCACTCGACGTCGTCCGGGGTGGCCTCGGCTATGTCGGCGCTGGCGGCGGCGTGCGCGGCCCACGCCTCGTTGGCGGCGATGGCCTCGGCGGGGGCGAGCTCGGCGACCCGACGGACGCGCACCTCGGCGCCGGCCTTCTCGGCGGCGTCGGCGATCTCCCTGGCGATCTCGGCGCTGAAGCCGGTGGAGGAGTAGTAGATGACAGCGAGCTTGACCGGGGTGGACATGGCGTGGCTCCCGTGACTGGTGATGGGTCCGTCAACTTGTCGTTGAAGATTAAACCACGCACGGATGGCCCCGGGTCACCGGGTCACCGGGTCACCAGGTCACCGGCAGCTCGTGGACGCCGTAGACGGACCCGTCGTGCTTGAAGGGCAGCCGGTCCACGTCCGCCGCGAGCCGCAGGGTGGGGACGCGGCGGTAGAGCGTGCCGTAGACGACCTGGAGCTCCAGGCGCGCCAGCGGCTGCCCCAGGCACTGGTGGACGCCGAAGCCGAACGCCATGTGGCGGCGCGGGTTGCGTCGCACGTCGAGCCGGTCGGGCTCGGGGAAGGCGTCGGGGTCCCGGTTGCCGATGTCGTTGGGCAGGATGACGCCCTCGCCGGCGCGGATCACCCGGCCGGCGATCTCGATGTCGGCGAGCGCGCGCCGCCGCAGCCCGCTGTGGGTGATGTTGAGGAAGCGCAGCAGCTCCTCGACGGCCGAGGCGACCACCGCCGGGTCCTCGGCGTCCCGGACGAGGGCGAGCTGGTCGGGGTGCTGGAGGAGGAGCGCGGTGCCGAGCGCGATCATGTTGGCGGTCGTCTCGTGGCCCGCGACCAGCAGCAGCACGCCCATCTCGGCCGCCTCCGCGACCGAGAGCTCGCCCGCCCCGATCCGGCCGACGAGCCCGGACAGCAGGTCGTCAGCCGGGTCCCTGAGCTTCCTGGTCACGAGCTCGCGCAGGTAGTCGGTGAGCCTGGCGAGGGCGGCGGCGCGCTCCTCGGGGGTCGTGGTCCTGGTGATCAGGATCCTGCTGTTCTCCTGGAAGAAGGGGTGGTCCGCGTAGGGCACCCCCAGCAGCTCGCAGATCACCAGCGACGGCACCGGCAGCGCGAACGCCGCCACCAGGTCGGCCGGCCGGGGACCGGCGAGCAGCTCGTCGATCCGGTCGTCCACGATCCGCCGCACGGCGGGCCGTAGCGCCTCCACCCGGCGGACGGTGAAGGCACCGGTGACCATGCGGCGCAGCCGGGCGTGCTCGGGGTCGTCCTTGGTGATGAAGCTGAGCCCGCCCCCGGAGCTGGGGACGGTCTTCGGGAAGCCGGGGCTGGTCACGTCGGAGCTGAGGCGGGGGTCGGCCAGCAGCGCCCGCTGCTCGGCGTGGGTCGTCACCAGCCAGGGGGTGCTGCCGTCCCAGAGCCGGACGCGGGTCAGCGGGGCCGCCTCGCGGCTGGCCCGCAGGCCGGGCGGCGGGTCGAAGGGGCAGCCCGCGGCCCTCGCCATGGGGAACGGGGGGATCTCGGCCGTGTCCTCGGCCACGGGTTCGAGCGCGCTGGTCATGGTGGCGTCCTCGCCTCCTCTTCCTTCGGCCCCCGTGGTCCTGGTCGGACGGTCACGGCTCCACGTCGGAACCCTCCGCGACGGTGATGGCCGTGGCCGGGCAGACGCCGGCGGCCTCGCGGACCGCGGCGTGCAGCGGGGGCCCGGGGCGGGGTTCGAGCAGAAGCACGATCCCGTCCTCCTCGCGCTGGTCGAACACCTCGGGCGCCTGGAGCACGCACTGGCCCGAGCCGCAGCACCTGTCCGCGTCCACGCTCACCCGCACGGCGACCCTCTCCTCGACCCTCGACCCTCGACCCCTCGCTCCTCGCCGCTCGTCCCGGCGACGGCCCCTCCAGCGAATCGAGCGCCGCCCGGTCACGTCAAGCGAGCGCGTGGACACTGACCGATAGGGAACGCCCGAGGGCTGATTGCGATCCGTTTCGCGGCACGCACGGTGGGCAACTTCTCCGGCCGCCGAACTCTCACACCTCGCACCCGACCGATGGACGCAACGTGGTCGGGAGGGGGGTCCCGTGTGACCTCGGCGATGAGACGGCCGTCACGTCCGATGCGGGGTCGTAGGCGGGCGACACGTCCGGAGCGCCCGCAATGGCGCTCGACGAGCGGTTCGCCCGACTTCTGCACGGTTTGCCTTCGTAGGTCACACCTTTGCCTCCGAGCCCGAGCACTTTCCATGCTGGGCGACGTTGCCGCGCACCAGACCGGCAGCCGATCCCCATCCCGCTTCGAAAGGTTGTTCCATGCCCGCCATCACGACGACCGCCACCGCGACCGCGCTGCGCCGCCGCCCGGCGCGGGTGGCCTGCCTCGCGGCCGCCTCGGCGGCCGTGGCTGTCTCCCTGACGCTGCCGGCCCACGCCTCCGAGCGCCCGGCCGAGGCCACCGCCTCGACCCAGGAGGTCACCCAGCAGGTCAACGAGTCGACGACGAGGACCGCCGTCGAGAAGGCCACCGACAACAGCGACAAGCAGGCCGACAAGCAGGCCGAGGACCCGGGTCGCGGTGCCGAGTTCGACGACGACGGCAAGCTGATACCCATCGCGCACCACGAGCAGCCGGACCCGGTGCCCGCCAGCCGCGAGGACATCGACAAGTGGATCAAGGAAGCCCTGAAGGTCATGGACAAGAACGACATTCCGGGTAGCTATCAGGGCATCTACAGCAACCTGATGCGCGAGTCCTCCGGTGACCCGTACACGATCAACATGTGGGACACCAACGCCCACAAGAACATCCCGTCCAAGGGCCTGCTCCAGGTCATCGACCCGACCTTCGAGCAGTACCACGTGGACGGCACCAAGAAGGACATCTACGACCCGGTGGCCAACATCGTCGCGGCCTGCAACTACGCCGCCGACAAGTACGGCTCGATGGACAACGTGAACAGCGCCTACTGATCGGGGTCGCCACCGCCACCCCGTGACCCGACGCCCCGCCGGCCCCGCCGGCGGGGCGTCCGCGTGCGCGCACCCGCTTGACCTTGTCGCAGCGACAGGGGTTCCACTGGGGTCATGCGGATCGGAGAGCTCGCCGACCTCGTCGGCACCACCCCACGCGCCGTGCGCCACTACCACCGCGTCGGCCTGCTGCCCGAGCCCACGCGGCACCCCAACGGCTACCGCCACTACACGCTGCGCGACGCCATCACGCTCGCCCGCGTCCGGCGGCTGCGCGACCTGGGACTCAGCCTCGACGAGATCCGGGACGTGCTGGCCGAGGACGCCGGCAAGGACCTGGTCGAGGTGCTGACCGAGCTGGACGCCGACCTGGCACGCCAGGAGGCGGACATCCGGCGCCGGCGCGCCCACCTGGCGTGGCTGCTGCGGCAGGCCGAGGAGACCGGCGGGCTCGGCGCCGAGGCGCCGGTCTCGTTCGAGCTGACCGCGCTCTTCGAGGACATGGCCCGCGTCACCACGGGCCTCGAAGGGCCTGAGCCGGCCTGGGCCGCCAAGGAGCGGGCCCTGCTCGCGCTGCTGGAGACCGGCCCCCGGGGCGGCGGCCACCGCTGGCTCGACGGGCTGCTGGCCGCGCTGACCACCGACCCCGAGGCCGTCACCCGGGCCTACGCGGTCTACGCCATGTTCGACGAGCTCGTGGACGCGGCCGTGGACGACCCCCGGGTCGAGCTGACGGCCCGCGCCGTCGTCGACGGCCTGCCCCAGGAGGCACGCGAGGCGCTGGCCACCCCGGGCGCGCTGTCCCCGGAGAACACGGCCGGCGGCTTCGCCGACGCCTTCTTCGCCGAGTTCACGCCCGCGCAGGCCGCCGCGATCCACCGCGCCATGGAGCTGCTGCGGGAGCCGGCCCCATGACCGCCACCAGGGCCGCCCCGCGGCTCGCCCGCCACGAGCTGCTCCTGACCACCAGCACCCTGCGCTGGGCCACCCGGCGTAGGTTTTTGCCTCAAAGGCAAGCCGCCTTGCCCATTGGGTAAGGCTCTGGCTCAATCGGTGCCATGGACCCCGTTCCCCCGGGGGCGGCCGGTGAGCCGTCACTCGTCGCCGCGCGGCTGCGCGCGCTGCGCCGTCGCGCGGGGCTGACGCTCGAGGCGGCGGCCGGCCGCGTCGGGCTCTCCCCCGCGCACCTCTCCCGGCTGGAGACCGGGCGGCGCCAGCCCTCGCTGCCGGTGCTGCTCGGCCTGGCCAGGACCTACGGTACGACCGTCTCCGGGCTGCTCGGCGAGGCGGTGCCGGACCCGGACCCGGTGGTCAGGGCGGGCGACGCGGTGGCCCGCCGCTCGGGCGGCTGGACCTACTGGGAGGCCGGCGCCCCGGGCCGCGCGCTGCAGGCGCTGCGGGTGCGGGTACCGCACGGCGACGGCCAGGACGAGCTGGTCCGCGTGCACCCCGGCGAGGAGTGGCTGCACGTGCTGCGCGGCCGGCTGCGGCTGCGGCTCGGCGACGCCGAGCACCTGCTCGGCGAGGGCGACAGCGCCCACTTCGACTCCCTCACCCCGCACCGCCTCGGCGCCGTCACCGCCTCCGGGGTCGAGCTGCTCTTCGTCCACACCCTGCTGCGGAGCGCCGGCACCGAGCTGTGCCTGGGCGCCATCCGCCGCTGAGCCACGAAGGAGACCCCGTGACGCCCCGCTCCCCCGACCGCGAGGAACGGATCCCCAGAAGCCTGTGGATCCGCCTCCTCGCCTACGGCCTGGTCGGCCACCTCTTCGCCGCCTTCCTGATCTTCCTCTTCTCGCTCGGCGCCTGACCACGACGCGGACCCGAAACGGAGGTGACGGCGACGGCCGCCGGCGTCCATGCTGCTCGGATGGCCCGACTCCGCGACATCGTCATCGACTGCGCACATCCCGCGGCCACCGCCCGCTTCTGGGCCGCCGCCCTGGACGGCTACGCCGTCGCCCCGTACGACGAGGCGGAGCTCGCCCGGCTGCGCGCGGCGGGGATCGCCGGCCCCGAGGACGACCCGACCGTGCTCGTCGAGCCGCGCGATGCCGGCCCGCGCCTGTGGTGCCAGCTCGTGCCGGAGCCCAAGCGCGTCAAGAACCGCCTCCACCTGGACCTGCTCGCCGCCGACCCGGAGGCCGAGACGGCCCGGCTCGTCGCCCTCGGGGCCACCGTCCTGGCCCGCCACGCGGATCACCACGTGCTGGCCGACCCGGAGGGCAACGAGTTCTGCCTGTACCCGCTCCGCTACTGATCCCCCGGCGTGGTCGCGGCCCGCTCGGACTCGCTCCGCAGCACGCAGAACTCGTTGCCCTCGATGTCGGCGAGCACCACCCAGCCCGTGCCGTCCGGATTGCGGCGGTCGGCGACCAGCGTGGCGCCGAGGGCGAGCAGGCGCTCCGTCTCGGCCTCGCGGGTGGTGTCGGGGCGCAGGCACAGGTGGATCCGGTTCTTGACGGTCTTCGGCTCCGGCACCTGGTTGAAGTGGAGGATGGCCCCGGTCGGCAGCAGGACCTGCGTCTCCTCGTCGCCGGGACGGTCCTCCGGGTGCTGGGGAGCGCCCGTCACCTCGCTCCAGAAGCGGGCCAGCGCATAGGCGTCGGCGCAGTCGATCGCCACGTTCTCCACGAAAGATGCCATGCCGGTCAGCCTGCCTGACCGGCGGCGACGTCGCCACCGCTTTGCGCCGCGCCCGGCGGGGCACCAGAACTCCCGACGCCCGGGTGCTGTTCACCAGGGCGTCGACCGGACGTTCTCGGGAACCGGCGGCCCGCTAACCGACGCTTCCTAGGGTCCGGTCTGTTTTGCGCCGCTCACCGGACAAGGAGGCACTCCCCATGCCACGCGTCAGAACGATCCTGGTCGCCGCCGTCGCCATGGCCGCCACGGCCGTCGCCGGTCCCGCCCTCGCCGCGTCGCCCGGCGAGGTCCGGCCGGACGCCGGCGAGCTGCCGACGCACATCAACGGCGGCGCCTGGCCGACCAGTCACGTGCAGGGCGTCACCGTCGACACCGAAGGCGGCTTCGTCTACTGGTCGTTCACGCAGATGCTGGTGAAGACCGACCTGGCGGGCAACGTGATCGGCACGGTCGAGGGGCTCACCGGGCACCTCGGCGACATCGACCTCAACCCGGAGGACGGCCGGGTCTACGGCTCGCTCGAGTACAAGGCGGAGGAGGCGTTCTACATCGCCGTCTTCGACGTCGACGCCATCGACCGGGTCGGCATGAACGCGGAGACGGACGGCGTGATGACGGCCGTCCACCTGGAGGAGGTCGTCGACGACTTCACCGCCGACATGGACGGCGACGGCGTCTTCGACGGCGACACCGCGAACACGGCCGACCACCGCTACGGGTGCAGCGGCATCGACGGCGTCTCCTTCGGCCCGTCGTTCGGCTCGCGCGGCGACGACCGGGGCGACGACCGGGGCGGGCGGCAGCGGCTGATGGTCGCCTACGGGGTGTACGCGAACACCGGACGCACCGACAACGACCACCAGGTGATCCTGGAGTACGACGTGCGGAACTGGGCCCGCTACGAGCGGCCGCTCTCACAGAGCGACCCGCACCGCAGCGGCCCGCACCGCCCGAACGGCAAGTACTTCGTCCGCACCGGCAACACCACCTACGGGGTGCAGAACCTCCAGTACGACCCGTACACCGGGAACTGGATGATGGCGGTCTACACCGGCACCAAGGCGGAGTTCCCCAACTACTCCTTCTTCGTGGTCGACGGCGACGTGCCGCCGCGCCGCGGCGAGATAACCGGCCAACCGCAGCGCGAGCGCGGCCAGTTGCTCAGCCTGGTGCGCGACGGCCGACACGACCCGGCGACCGGCGTGTACGGCTGGGACTTCCACGGCAACTACGGCCTTGAGGCCCTGGGCGACGGCTACTACTACGCCGCCGAGGGCCGCGCGGTCACCGTGGACGGCCAGCGCCGGCAGCTCGGCGAGGTCTACCTCTACCGCTGGACCGGCGCCAACCCGACCCCCTTCGAGCGGGTCACGGACTGAGGGCGCCGGGCGGCACGACCGCGGGGGGTCAGTCCTCCAGGCCCCAGCTGTGGACCTTCCGGGGATGGATGCGGATCACCTCCGGGCTGAAGTGCGCCCCGAGGTCGTGCGGGCCGACGTGCAGCTCGGCGGTGCCCCGGATCTCGACGAACCGCACCTTCCAGGGGTCGACGCTGACCACGTCGTCGACGACGAGCGAGAGCCGTGGGTTGGCCTGGAGGTTGCGCCACTTCTTGGTGGCGCCCATGCGCAGGCCGCCGACGAGGATCGTGTCGTCGTCCTGGAGGAAGAAGCCGACCGGGTTGTTCTGGGGCTGGCCACCGGGGTCGACGGTGGCCAGCCTGGCCAGCCGCTGGGTGCCGAGGTACGCGCGCTGCGCGTCGGTGAAGTGTGTCATGTGCGCATCCTTTCCCCCGAGGTCGTCGCCGGTGGGCGACGCGCGCCCGGCCGGTCACCCGGCCGGGCGCCACGCGGGGGGGTCAGGCCGGGAACGGACGCGGTGGCACCAGCTCCGCGGTCACCCGCAGGCCGGGCACCCGGCGGTTGCTCACCACGGCCAGCTCGTAGTCGTGCCGGGTGCCGCGCTGCCACTGCCCGCCCGCGAGCGGCACGGTCGCGACGTTCGGCACCGGTCCCGCCGGCCAGTCCAGCGGCCCCGCGATGGTGTCGAGCCGCGCCCGGCCGATCGCCTCGGCCACCGCCGCCGGGTCCCGGGGATCCGCGGCGGTGGCCAGCGCGTGCGCGGCGACCTCGAACAGCGCGTAGGCCGGGCCGAGCGGCTGGAGCCACTGGCGCCCGGTGTCCCGCTCGTACGCCTCGGCCAACTCGGCGGCGGTCATGCCGTCGAGCGACGACCGGTAGGGGTGTTCCGGCGTCCAGTAGACGAGGGTCGCCACGTCCGCCTGGGCCGGCCAGGCACCGCCGCTGGTGACCGACGGCGGGTAGGCGAGCCACCGCGAGCAGGTGATCAGCCGGGGCTGGTGCCCGTGTTCGGCGGCGAGTTCACGGAAGTGCCCCAGGTCGCGGGCGGTCGCGGCGCTCGTCACGACCTCGGCGCCCGCCGCGGCGAACACCTTCACGTGCTCGGACAGGTCGTCCGCCGGCTCCTGGTAGCCGCCCGGGTCCACCAGACGGTGCCCGCGCGCGGCGGCGACCGGCGCGAAGCCGCGCGTCCGGTGCCGCGACCAGCCGCCCTGCGGCCCCGAGTTCCACAGGCAGCCCACCGACTGGCCGGGGCCGCCGGCCAGTTCCCACAGGTCGGCGAAGGTCTCCGCGATCGCGTCGAGACCCCAGCAGAAGTGGTACGTCCAGCGGAACGGCGTCCCGTCCTCGGCCCCCCGCCCGTAGTAGTAGACCTGCCAGGGGAAGGCGCTCGACACGCACGGCACCCCCGACTCCTCGCAGACGTCGGCGACCGCCGGCAGCACCTCGGTGCCGGCCAGGGTGAGGACCAGCACCGCCCCCTCGTCCCGCACCAGCTCCCGCACCGCCCGCCGGGCGCCCTCCGCCGACGACCGGCTGTCCCGGCTCACCAGCCGCAGCGCCCCGCCCAACCTCGGCGCGAGCCACGACATCGCGAACGCCAGCGGGTCCCCCAACGCCGCCAGCCGCCCGGACCGCGCCACCACGACCCCCACGGTCGCCACCGATCCCCGCATCCCGCACCGCCTCCCGCTCGCGCCGACCGACAGCCGGCTAACGGCGTGCCGCGGCCGGCGGGTGCGACGGCCCACCCGTGTGGGTGACCGGCCGCCCGGACAACGACGCTCACCGCTCGCCCTCGCTCGTCAACCGGCATGAGAACCAGACACACTTCGCGCCCAGACGGCGCGGCGCCGTCTCCCACCCGAACTGCGGGCACATCTCCCGCAGCAGCCACAAGCCCCGCCCCGACTCGGCGTTCCATGCCGGCTCTCCCATGACGGGTGGCACGGCTGAGCTGTCGAAGAGCTGGATGTAGACCTGCTCCCCAAGCCGAACGACTCGGAGGCGGCACCGCCGATCAGGAACGTGCTTGACCACGTTCGAGAGCAACTCCGAGATGCCGAACGCGGCCAGCTCGACGGCTCTCTGGTCCGCCCGCCAACTCTGGAGGACGTCCGCCACGACGTGACGCCAGATCGGGATCTCGTCGACCCGTGCGGTGAGTGACCAACTACGGGCGTCCTTGGGGGTTCGCTCAGTGACTCGCATAGGCATCTCCACGGCGATCGCACTCCGAGAGCTGGGGATGACGTACGGAGCCAACGACCAGTCACTTGCGGGCTCCCTCGCCGTTGAACAGCATGCCGTCATTGACGAGTTAGATGCAATCCCACCAAAGAATGCAATTGCATATCCGACTAGAAGTCCGTCGACGGATGGCACACTGGTGCGCATGACGACTGCAAGCCCGATGGTCCGGAAGCGCCGTCTGGGCCAGGAGCTCAAGCGGCTTCGCGAGACGGCCAACCTCAAGGGAGCCGAAGCGTCGAAGAGTCTGGGCTGGTCGGCCTCGAAGCTGTCTCGCATCGAAGCCGGCCGGTCCGCACCGACGCCGGCCGACGTGACCCGACTTCTTGACCTCTACGGCGTGGATGCCCCGGAGCGACGCGAGAAGCTGGAGAAGCTGACGCGTGAGGCTCGGAAGAAGGGATGGTGGCAGCTCTACAGCGACATCCCGTACTCCACCTACATCGGCTTGGAGGCAGAGGCCAAGGCGATCCTCACCTACGAGACCGTGGTGCCGGGTCTGTTTCAGACCAGCAGGTACGCCGAAGCGATCAACCGGGCCACCGGCCCCGGCCTCAGCGACGAGGCGCTGGAGCAGAGGCATGACGTGCGGATGCAACGTCAGCAGCTTCTTGAGCAAGCCCAGCCAGTGGAAGTCAGAGCCGTGCTCGACGAGTCGGCCCTCTGCCGCCAGGTCGGTGGGCGAGAGGTCATGCATGAGCAGCTCGCGCACCTGCTTGAACTGGCCGCTCGCCCGAACGTACTACTCCAAGTAATCCCCTTCACCCATGGCGCCCATCCGGGGACACTGGTAGGACCGTTCGTTATTCTGCGGTTCGCACATCCAGAAGATCCGGATGTCGTGTACGTCGAAGCCAACACCGACCCCTATGTCAGCGACTCGCAGCGTTACGAGGTGTTGTTCGACAACCTCCGAGCCAACGCCGTGAGCACCCCTCAGACGCTGGCAATGATCAAGAACAGGATGAAGGAGCTATGAACAGCGAAGGGGGCGTGGCCCTCGACCTCGCCCAGGCCGGATGGCGCAAGCCCCGAAGGAGCCAGGCCAACGGGAACTGCGTCGAGGTCGCTGACGGCTTCCTCGACATAGTCCCAGTGCGGGACAGCAAGAACCCGGACGCCGCACTCGTCCTGCCCGCGGAAACCTGGAACGCGTTCGTGGAACACCTCAAGGGCTACTAGGGCCCCCGAACATCCGCCTCGAACCCCAGGGGTTGCCACGGCCAACGGGTGGGCTTCCTCCAATAAGGCATGAGCGTGCGTCGCCTATTGGAGAACGAGAGGCGCGTCCCAGGCCGCGCCTCGTGGAGCGGGCAGCAGTCCATGGTGGTCTGCGAGGGCGAGGGCCGCACCAGCGGTGCCGGTGAGGTAGCCGGCGGCTCTCGACTCGGCAGTAAGGAGGAGTCCGGCCGTCCGCAGAGCGGCATGTTGGGCGAGTTCGGCGTGACCGGTCCGGTGGGCGGCCTGGAGGATGCCGGCGCTGCCGTGGCACAAACCTGGGCCGGTGATGTCCCAGGAGTCAGCGGAGCGGCGGGCAAGGACGTCCATCGCCGCCTGGGCGGTGTGGTGGAGTTCGTCGTCGTCGAGCGCTTGGGCGGCGTGGACGAGCGCGGTGGCGATGCCCGGGGTGCCGTAGCACCAGGCGTCGCGGCGCCCCAGTGATGTGGCCAGGCCAGCCATGTCGGGGACATGGCGGAGGGCTTCGCCGCTGATATTCGGCGGCCACGCGGGGCCGGACGTGGACCAGTGCAGGAGCCAGGCGGCTGCGGAGCGGATCGCCCTTCGCTGTCCGGGGACGGTGTGACCGGCGCGGGTGGCGAGGGAGAGCAGGGCGAGGGGGCCGGCGATGCCGTGGGCCATGCCGGTGGTGGCCGCTCCGGAGGCCGGGAGCGTGCCGGGGACGGGCAGTACGTGTTCTTCGGCGGGAAGCCACCAACCGGGCAGGTCAGCGGGGGTGTTGATCATCTCGGTGAGGGTGGTGAGCGCGGCGTCCAGTCCTTGCTGGGCGGCGCTGTCATGGGTGCGGATGGCGGTCAGGAGGATGCGGCCGATGCCGGCGAGGCCCTTGATGACGTCGTAGACACCCCATGGCGTTCCGAGGTGCCCGGCAGCACGGCGGCGTTGTTGGTGGCGCGCCAGCCCCTGGGCGCGGGCGGCAAGCCACGCGGTGGCGTGGTCGAGAGCTGCTCGTCGGGTGGGTGCGGAGGGAAGGTAGGCGCTGCCGATGATCAGCGAGGCGGCGAGTGCTCCGGGGCCGCGGTAGATGCCGTCGGGTGGTGAGTTGGTCAGCAGTGGGGCTGCGGCCTCCCAGTGACGCTCGGCCGCGCGGGCGAGGGTGTGGTCGGTTGTGGAGAGGGTGGCGAGCAGCAGGGCGGTGCCGGGCAGGCCGTCGTTCAGGGTTCCCGCGACCGATCGGGAGAGGTGGGCGGCGTATTGGGTGGGATCGATGGTGGCCCGGATGGCCTGTTCGATGGCCACGGTGGGGTCAGCCACGGGTGTGCAGCAGGTCGGTGGCCAGGGAGCGGGCGATGCGTTCGTGGTCGGCGCGCATGCCGAGGAGCCGGTTGGCGTGCAGGTGGATCACATCCGACGCGCACAGTCGGGCGATGTCCGGGGTGAAGAGCGTCGCGCGGTAGTTGGTCAGTGCCTGGTGGCGGGCGTCCCAGGTTGCGGCGAGACCAGGTGGGAGGGCGTAGGAGCGGGCTGCGGGGCGCAGTTGGTCTCGGATGCGGCGTTCTGCCGGCGGGAGAGGGGCGGGGCGGGCGGCATCGGGGGCGTCGAGGGCTTGGGCGATGGTCGCCACCGAGTGAGCGGCGATGATCAGCCGTTCGGCTTCCGGTGGCGGCCCGTGGCGGAGGGTGGTCAGGACGAGGGCGCTGTCGGCGGCGAAAACCTCTTCGGCTACGGCGATCGCACGAGGGCCGCCGTAGCGCTGCGTTTCGCGGACGTACGGCTCGAAGCGGAGAGTTCCGTTGCTCAGCCGCTGCTGCGCGAGATCGGCCGTCCACGCTGCGAGGTGACGGGATGTGCGGGCGCGGGCTTCCGGGTTGTCGGTGTGGTAGCGCAGGCGTAGGTGTGAACCCAGGTCGGGAGTGTCGTAGCGCAGCCAGAACATCCGCACGCCCTCCGACGTATCGGGGAGGCTGGCCAGGGCCGCGTCCTGGTGGCGGGCGGGGATGGCGATGGCGGCCGACAACCATGCGCTGTGCCCGGGAGTCTCGGAGTCCTTGGCGAGCCTCCGGGCTGCGGCGCGCGGCTCGACGGATGGGGCGGGCAGGGTGGTGAGGCGGTGCAGCGGGATGACGAGTTCCAGGGGGTGGCGGCCCTGGGGACCCTGCACGGCTAGGTCCTGCGGGCCGTATCCGATGGCTTCGGTCAGCGCCCGGGTACCGCGCACCACGCTGCGCCGCAGGATCTCAGCCTGGACCGGGTCGCGCGGATTAAGGGGCAGGTGCCGGTCGGACTCCTGGGCCACGACGAGCTGAGGCAGCGGCGGGCAGGTTTCGGCCAGCCACCGGGTGAGCCGCCTCTGCCAGGTGGCTCTCCGGCTGGCGGCTGCCGTGAGTTCGTCGGGAAGGAGCCAGCGCTGCGGGGCGAGCACCGTCGTGCGGTAGGTGACGCGTGGGGTGTAGGGCATGGCGTCGCCCGAGCCCCAGGACCAGGTGTGCCAGGGGCGTTCGTCGGCATGGCCGAGCAGGTGAAGCAGCCGGGCTGCGGGCGGCAGAAGGTCACGGCTGATGCGACTGAACAGTACCGGCACCACTGGCTTGTTCAGGGCGTGCGACCACAGGATCAGGCGCCGGCCGCTGAACCTGATCGCCAGGTCGCGCGGGAGCAGGTCGCCTTCCCGCGGCGGTGTGCCGATCGGAATGCGATAGGGAGCGAAACGGGTCTCGACAGCGAGGGTGGCGGCCCGGTGGGTCAGGGGCCGACACACGATTTCCGCGACCACCGCCTCGTCGTGGTCCTTGCCGGAGGGGGCGAGCTCGGGGAGCCACCGGGCGAACCGGCCGGCGGCCGAGCCTGCTTCCTGAGCAGCGTGCTGGCCGATCATCAGCTGGAAGGAGCCGTCACGGCACGGTAGGACGCGCACGTGGATCTCGGCGGTACGGGGCGGCAGGCCACCCCTGGTTTGCAACCGGTCGATGTCGGCGTCGGCCAGTTCCACCTCGGTGCGGTCATGGGCCAGGGCCTCTCCCAGCAGCGAGGCGAGCAGTCGTGTGCGACGCTCATCAAGCTCGGCGGTGGCGGCGATGGCGTCCCCCCGCCCAGGAGGGCCGATGCCGACGGCCGGGTCAGTCGCCTCCAGTAGCGGCACGAGACGGTGCCGGCCGTAGACGTCGGCGAACTTCCCGGTCCACGCGTGCAGAGGGCCGGTGCGGTGGCTGATCCGCCACAGAACCGTCGCGGCGGCAGCAGCCTCCTCACCCACGCGCGTGGGCAGCCTCAACTCGGCGTCGATGAGGGTGTCGACGACGAGCGGGCGCTCCACAGGGTGGAGACCGTCGGCCAGCTCGCGCGCCGAACGCAGCAGCTTCAGCCGAGATGCGACGCCCGGCGGCAGATGATCGGCCGCACATAGCGACTGTCGTAGCCGCACCAGCGCCGCACGTTCCGGTACCTCCTCGGGCAGGCGGTCCACGAGATGCCCAAGCGGGTCATCGCGAAGGTCCTCGGGCAGCAGGTCGGTCAGCAGGATGCCGGTACGCACCATCTCCGCCACAGCGCCCCGCGCGGCCTCGACGCTGGCGCCGGGGTAGCGCTCAAGGACGGCGGCGAGAACGTCACTGCCACGGGCGCCGCCGACGCACAGGTGGATCAGCCAGTCCGACAACTCGCCGGCGCGGACACTACCGAGCTGCCCGACCTTAGGGCCAGGGTGTTCGGCCTCGAACCGGTCGCCGCGGCGCACCACCAGGTTGCTCGCCGTCAGCATCACCGCCTCCACCACGCCCGGTTCACCGATCAGGCGGTCCCCGAGGCTCCACAGGAACTGTGGGGCGGGATGGGTGACCGCGCGGTGGGCCTCGCCCAACCCAAGCCGGCCCGGCTCTTCGCCCTCGATCCGGGCCGCGGCCACGCCGCACCACACGCTGTGCGGCACGGTGCGCGAACGGGCCCGGATCGCGTACGCGGCGCGCGACGCCGCTGCCTTCGGCCCGTCACTGACCGTCTCATCCAAGGCGCGGGACGCCAGAAAGATGCCCTCGGCCGCCACACCGTCGGCCTCATCCTGCCGCGCGGGGTGGAAGGGCAGAAGTGGGACGCGGGCCAGTGCCATCGGCCCAGGGGCGAAGAGCAGGCGGCCCGCCATGCGATGTCCCTCCCTGTCACCGGTATCCCACGAGAAGCCGGCTGCCCGACAACGCCCTGCCTTCCTGGCCCGCGCGCCGCCCGACGAGGACCAGCGGCGCTGCTCCTGAGGCTAGGGGCCGTCGGGCAACAGGCACCCGCTCGTGGGGCCCTGCGGCGCGGAGGGACCGCACCCATCGCCCGTGGTGTCGCCGTCGTCGTTGTCGTCCCCATCGGTGTCCGTGGCAGCCCGGATCTCCGACAGATCGGTGTTGACGGGATCCAGCCGGAACACTTCCAGGAGATCACTCATGTCGGCCTTCCTCCTCAGCGTTGAAGGGAATGTCCCGGTCCTCGGACGGGCCGGGAAGCACCAGGGGGGTTGTCAGGGCCAGGTGAGCACCATGCGAGCACCGGGCCGCCGCAGCACCCGCCCGACTGTCGGCTCCTCGGTCGAGCCCTCGGGGAACACTATGAGCGATGGGCCCGGGCCGCCGCGCTGGTCGCGGTCCCACACCCGCAGCTGGCTGACGAACTCCTCGGCCAAGGCCGCGTGGGGGCCGTGCCAGGCGACGCCGTACTCGAAGCGCGTGCCGTCCGCGTTCGCCGGGCGCATCGTCAGGTAGGCCAGGGACTCGCGGCTCCAGGTAGCGGGGCTGCCTCCGGGCAGCACCGGCAATCCCGGAGGCGCCCCAGCCGCGGTGTGGATCCGCCCGAACGCATCGAGCATCGTAGCCAGCCACAGGTCGAGCACCGGGCGGGTGCCTTCGGTGACGCCGACCATCACGCCACTCCACAGCTCGCGGCGCTCGCTGTTCCATGCGGCCGTCAACGCCGCGCCGTCAGGCGGCGAGCCGCCATCCCACCGCAGCCGCACACCATCGGCCAGAACCGCGCTGGCCATCGGGCCCCAAACGCCTTCCCCACGCATCCGAACAAATCCACACTGCTCCCAGCCATCGCCACGCCAGTGGCCCTCCTCACGGGTGAAGGTCAACAGCCGTGACAGCCCGCGAAGCCGCAGCGGAACCACCAGCCGACCCTCGTCGGTCAGCTGCTCCAGCCAGGCCGGCTCCACGTGCGTGGCCTGCACGGTGACGATCAGGCGATCGTAGGGAGCACCCTCCGGGACGCCGAACCGGCCATCCCCCGTCACCAACCGAACATCCCGCACATCGGCATCCGCCAGGCAGCCGGCGGCACGCGCGATGACCTCAGCATCGATGTCCTGGCTGGTCACCGCCCCCTCGGGCCCCACCATGTGGCGCAACAGGGCAGCGTTGTAGCCGCCGGACCCCACTTCCAGCACCCGATCACCGGGGCGGGGCGCCAAGCGCTCCAGCATCGTGGCCACCAGCCACGGCGCGGAGACCGAACTCACCGGCTTCCCGTCGGCACCCCGCTTCGTGAACACACTGTCGTTCCGGTAAGCGTCCTGGAGTCCCACTCCCGGAAGGAACCGGTGCCGTGGAACGGCGAGGAAGGCCGCCGCGACCCGCTCACTCACGATCTGGCCGCTGCCCCGCAGTTCTTCGACCAGAGCAGCATTCCGGTCAACGGCAACAGTCTCCACCAGTAACCCAACACCTCTCGCTCCGAAGAACTCAGTGTCACAGCTTCGTGGCTCAGAGTCGAGAGAGGCGATGACTCTCAGCCGCGAAAGCCACTTTCAGCCCGGTCGATCCCCCACGGCGGATCGGACACATCTCATCGCGCGGAGAAGCCCTCGCCCCTGGCTTCGGCTGACCGGCGCGCCGCGCTCCCGGCCCGGCGGCCGGCGCGACGGCGCGACGGCGGGTCAGCTCGTCGCGGCGCAGCTGAGCCCGCTCGGCGTGGCCGAGGAGGACCCGGAGACGGTGAAGCCGAAGGTGAGGGTCGCGCCGGCGGCGACGGCACCGTTCCAGGCCGTGTTGCGGACCGTGACCGAGCCGCTGGTGCCGGTCCCCTGGCCGTTCCACAGGTTGGTGATGGACTGCCCGGCGGCGAGCGTCAGGCCGACACTCCAACCGCCCAGCGTGCTGGTCGAGTTGTTGGTGACCGCCACCTCGCCCTGGTAGCCGCCCGACCAGCTGTTGACCGTGCGGTAGGTGGCCGTGCAGGCGTCGCCCGGGCCGCCGGGGTCGCCCGTCCCACCGGCGTCACCGCCGCCCGCGCCCTCCGAGGTCCCGGTGGACGTACCGCTGCTCGTGCCGCTGGTCGTGCCGCTCGTCGTCCCGGTGCTGGTGCCGCCCGTCCCGCCGGTCTCCGGGAGGGTCGGCGTCTGCCAGTTCCGCCAGGTGGCGAGGTTGCCCGCCTTCGCCGGCGAGATCCGGAACACCCCGGGCGCGGTTCCCGTGTTCAGCAGGAACCGCTGGATGCTCTGCTGCAACGGCGCCCGCCACTCCGACCTGACCGCGCAGTGGTTGCCGTCCTGGACGTCGGACCAGTAGCTGATGTTGGCCGTCGCGCCCAGCGCCCGGTAGACCTCGGCCGCGCCGAGCGCCGCCACGCTCCCCGACCTGGCGCCCAGCCAGTCGATGTGCGGGTTCTCCATCACGAGGAGGCCGCGCGGCGCCACCATGCCCAGGATCTCGTGGGTGTCCACCGGCAGCGTCGCCGGGTTGCCCGTGAAGGAGCCGAACGCGTCGCCCAGCCACGGCTGTTCCGAGTAGGCGCTGCTCAGCGGCTGGGAGCCGCTCTCGCCCGGGACCCCCCGGAAGACGGGCGCCCCCGCCGTGCCCGACTCGATCGGCATGGTGAGGCCGATCCGCTGGTCGAACGCGCCGGCCACCAGCGCGCCCTTGCCGAACCGCGAACAGCCGGTGACGCCCGTGGCGTCGGCGCGCAGCACGGAACCGCCGGACTGCTCGACGACGTCGATGATCCGGCTCACCCCCCAGGACCAGGCCATCAGCAGCCCGGTGCCGCTCGACGAGCCGTAGAGGCTGTAGAAGGCGCCCTGCTTGTTGTTGCGCGGCGTGCCCTCCCGGCCCACCGTGTAGGGGTCGAAGCTGATGACGGCGGCGCCCGACGACCTGATGGTGGCGGTGTCGGCGCCGAGGCCGCCGAAGACGATCATGGCGGGGAACGGACCGTTGCCGCTTGGCAGTTGCACGCCGGCCGAGAAGCTGGCGGTGCGGCCCTGGTGGGACACGTTCACCGTGATGTTGGTCGCCGAGACCGTGCCGGTGACGCTGTCCGGCCGGGCGGGCTTGTCGCCGTAGACGTACCGCTCGGCCAGCTCCCTGATCTCCGCCCGCCGGCACCGCCAGTCGGACCTGCTGGTGACGCGGGTGCCGTCGATCCTGGTGAACGGGTCGGGGAGCAGGGAGTTGGCGGTCGGGGTGCCGGGGCTCGGCACGGCGCAGTTCGCGCCGTCGTCCTCGTCCGCGGCGGCGACGGCGACGCTCGCGACCGGGTCGGCCGGGCGGGCGCCGGCGGCGCCGGACTGCGGGACGAGGGCGACGGTCAGCAGGCTCGCGACGGCGCCGAGGAGCGCCACCGACCAGGGCCGGGGCCGGTGTCGGGGGATGCGCATGGGGACCTCCTTGAGGAAGGCACGCTGCACGCTTGACGGTTGGGGGGAGTGCGTGCGCCCGGGTGCGCCCGGTGCCGGCCGAGCGGGTGCGTCCTGAGGGGGGCGCGAGGCGCCGGAACCAGGTCATGGGAGCGCTCCCATCGTAGGAGTGGGCCCCGACCGTGACAACAGTCGAACGGGGTTCGACCGAGGTTGGCCGTATCCCGCCGCCGCCCGGGCGGGTCACGGGGTGAGGACGACCTTGCCGAGGACCGTGCCGGACTCGGCGAGCCGCAGCGCGTCGGCGACGCGGCTCAGCGGCAGTTGAGCGGCGATCTGGGCGGTGATGTCGCCGCGCCGCAGGGCCTCGAAGACCTCGGTGAGGTCGGCGCGCAGCCGGGCCCGGAAGCGGTCCCTGGCGAGGGCGCGGCCGGCCCAGAGGTTGTAGAAGTGGGCGCGGCGGCGGTTGGGCAGCGCGTTCCACAGCCAGACGCGGCCGAGCAGCTTCAGCACGGGCCACTGCTTGGACCCGGTGTCGTCCCTGGTGGCGGCGGTGCCGTAGGAGACGAGCGTGCCGCCGGGGGCGAGGAGCCGCCAGGAGTCGACGATGCCGCGGCCGCCGACGTGGTCGAAGACGGCGTGCACCCCGTCCGGGGCGAGTTCGCGGACGCGCGCGGCGACGTCCTCGGTGCGGTGGTCGACGGGGCTGACGCCGCGCGCCCGCAGCGCGTCGTGGTGGCGGGCGGCGGCGGTGCCGATGACGCGGGCGCCGGCGGCGTGGGCGAGCTGGACCAGGACGGAGCCGACGCCGCCGTTGGCGCCGAGCACCAGGACGGTCTGCCCGGCGCGGACCCGGGCCTCGCGGTGCAGCATCTGCCAGGCGGTGACGCCGTTGACCACCAGGGTCTCCGCCTCGGCCGCGCCGATCCCGTCCGGCACCGGGACGACGTCCGCGGCGTCGACGAGGACGTGGCTGGCCCAGCCGCCGACCTTGAGCAGCGCGGCCACCCGGGTGCCGACCAGCCCTGGGGCGGCGCCCGCGCCGGCCGCCACGACGGTGCCGACCAGGTCGTAGCCGGGCACGAAGGGGAAGGCCGGCTGGTCGTAGTAGCGGCCGCGGCGCATCTGCTGCTCGGCGAAGGAGACGCCGGTCGCCTCCATCGCGACCAGCACCTGCCCGGGCCCGGCGGTGGGGACGGCGCCGCGCCTGATCCGCAGCCCTTCCGGCTCCACGGTGCCCGGCAGCACCACCTCGACGAGTTCCTCGGCGTTCATGACGTTCTCCACCACGCTCTCCGCTAGGCGCTTTCGTGTTCGTTAGATGTTCTAACCTCTACGTTGAGTGAGTGTCAATAGGGATCGTGATAGCCTCTAACTCACCTGGGGGCGACGGGCGACCGGGCGGACCACAGCGGAGGGCGAGGGACCGATGGCGGAGACGGACACGCGGACCCCCCGCGAGCGCTACCGCGCCCAGGTGCGCGCGGAGGTGAAGCAGCACGCGTGGGAGCAGATCGCCACGGCGGGCGCCTCGGCGCTCTCGCTCAACGCGATCGCCAAGCGGATGGGCCTGAGCGGCCCGGCCCTCTACCGGTACTTCGCCAACCGGGACGAGCTGATCACCGAACTCATCAGGGACGCGTACCGGAGCCTCGCCGACACCGTCCGGGCGACCGCCGCGGCCGGCTCGGGCGCCGACCCCGCCGCGCTCGCCCACGCCCTGCGCGACTGGGCCCTGGCCGACCCCCACCGGTACCTGCTGATCTACGGCACGCCGGTCCCCGGCTACCACGCGCCGGACGACGTCACCGCGATCGCGTCCGAGATCATGGCCACCCTCCTCGACGCCTGTGCCGCGCTCCCGGACGACCGACCGGCCCCGCCCGCCGCGCCGATCACCCGGTTCGAGGCACACATCGAGCGGCACCGCGCCTGGGCCGCCGACCACCCCGCCCCGCCCGCCGCCCTGCGCCGCGCCCTCGCCTTCTGGACCCGGCTGCACGGCGTGCTCTCGCTCGAACTCGCCGGCCACTTCACGGGGATGCGGTTCGACCCCGCGCTGCTCTTCGAGGCCGAGGTGGCCGACCTCACCCGGTGAGCCCGCCGGCTGACGGCCCCCCGGGCGCGCGCCGCGCCCGTTCGGCGTCGCCCGATCGGATTGTCCTGGGGTGGGAGGGGGATCTTCCGGGCGTCGCCGGGCCAGGTTCGTATCGCCGTTGCCGGAGAGCGATACGGAGGCCGATCACCGATGCGGGTCATGTGTACGACGATGGGCAGCCCCTCCCACGGGCGGGCCCAACTTCCGCTGCTGCGCGCCCTGGCCGCCGCCGGGCACGAGGTGCTCGTGGTCACCGACGAGGTGTTGGCCCCGGTGTTCCGGGAGGACGACGTCCGGGTGGTGACGCGCATGCCGGACCTCGATCCCGGCGGGTGGGTCGAGCGGTACCGGGGCGGCGGGGGCCAGCCGCCGGACGGTGATCCCGAGGCGTTCCAACGCGACCTGATGCCGGCCCTGTTCCGCGGCATGACGCGCGAGGGCGCGGCCGACTCCTACGCGGCCGTGCTGCCGGTCGCCGAGGAGTTCCAGCCCGACCTGATCCTGCGGGACGGCATGGACCTCGGCGCCTGTCTGGTCGGTGAGCGGCTCGGGGTGCCCCACCTGCCCACCCCGTCCGGGACCACCAACGTCCTCAACCCCGCCAAGATCCTCGGTCCGCTCAACGCCACCCGGGAGGAGGTCGGGCTGCCCGTCAGGGACGACCCGCTGTCGCTCCTGCCGTACGGGCGGATCGACTACGTGCCGCCGGCGCTGTCCTTCGCCCGGTACCTGGAGCCGTCGCCGCTCGCGTACCGGCAGACCGTCGACGTGGCGCGCGGCGCCGCGCTTCCGGCGTGGGTCGCGGAGTTGGGGGCCGACCGCCCGCTGGTCTTCGCGGCCCTCGGCACCGTGCTGCCGGCGACGTGCGAGCGGGCCTCCTCCCCCGCGCCGCCCGTCCTGTTCCCGGACGCGCGGGAGACGCTGCGCACCATGGCCGAGGCCGTCGCGCGGCTCGACGACTGCGTCGTGGTCCTGGCGACCGGGGGCGTCGACGCGGGACCCGGTGAGCCGCCGCCGCATGTCCACGTCGTCGAACGGATCCCGCAGCCGCTGCTGTTGGAGGCGGCGGACGTCTTCCTGACGCACGGCGGCTTCAACAGCGTGCGGGAGTCGCTGCGGACCGCGACGCCGATGGTGGTGCTGCCGCAGTTCGCCGACCAGTACCCGAACGCCAGGCGGGTCGAGGAGTTGGGCCTCGGCCGGTGCGTGACCACGCGCACCCCGGAGGGGGTCGCCGCCGACTGCCGCGCCGTGCTGGCGGACCGGCGGACCGCGGCCCGGGCGCGGCGGGCGCGGCTCGCGATGCTGACGCTGCCACCGGTCGAGAACGCGGTCGGGGATCTGGTGAAAATCGTGACGGGTTGAGCCGCCGGCACAACATAACGGCCCCCCGGACCGTCATATGGGTGACAGGGACATTCATTCAGATGTCATCTCTATGAGGGGGATCGTTCATGCGAGGACGTATCGGACGGTGGGGCGCGGTCGCCGTGGCGGCCGGGGCGGTGTCACTGGGCGCGCTGACGGGGACGGCGCAGGCGGCCGAGGTGACCCCGCTGCCGCCCGGGGAGGTGGTCGACTGGGACGGCGAGTGCGTCGGAGGGGACGAGGTGCCCGTGCACGTCGGCTGGGAGGTGCGCGACGCGCCCGAGGCGCTGGTGCCCGGCGAGTGGACCGAGTTCTCCCTGCGCGTCACCAACACGGGCACCGATCCGCTGCCCAACCTCCTGGTCTACGCGGACCTGTGGCCCACCGAGGACCGGGAGCCGGACGAGCGCTGGACCTACTCGCTCCAGTGGCTGGGGCCCACCGGCTGGCGGGATATCCAGTTCGAGTCCGACGCCTACGGCGGCAACTTCGCCGCCGTGGCCGACCTTCAGCCCGGGGACTGGATCGAGCCCCAGGTGCGCGTCCGGCTCGGCGAGGAGGCCAGCGGCGCGATGCACGGCTTCCTGAGTGCCAGGCACGTGAGCCCCGAGGGAGCGTGCTCCCGGGCCGCGGAGAGCTCCGAGCTGTTCTTCGACATCGCGGCCACCGAGCCCGAGCCCGAGCCGACGCCCACCGAACCGGCGCCGACCGAGCCCGAGCCCACGCCCACCGAGCCGGAGCCGACGCCGAGCGAGCCGGAGCCGACCCGGCCGTCGGCCACCCCCGACGACAGGCCGCAGTTGGCCGAGACCGGCTCCGGGGGCGCGCTCCCGGCCGTCGGCGCCGTCGGCGCGCTCGCCGTCGCGGCGGGCGGCGGCGTCCTCCTGGTCCGGCGCCGCGGGCGCGCCTGACCGCAGGGCCGTGGGGGCGGCCGGCCGCCCCCACGGCGTTCAGCAGTCGAAGTGCTCCGTGAAGAGCTGGTCGCGCCCGACCCCCTCGGCCCGCAGGCCGCCGACCGTGGACTCCACGAAGCCCGGGCTGCCGCAGACGAAGTAGCGGGCGCGCGGCACCAGGCGGCGCTCCTCCGTGTAGCGGGGGCCGAGGCGGTCGCGCAGCTCGTCGCGGAAGACGGCCTCCGCCGGGGAGGAGACGACGTGGAGCAGGGACATGTGCGGGCCGGCGTGCCGGCGGAGCAGGTCGACGAACGGGGTGATCCCGATGCCGCCGGCGATGAGGACGGCGGGCCGGTCGTCGAGCCTGGCCTGCCGGGTGAACCTGCCGTAGGGGCCGTCCAGGCGCAGCACCGCGCCCGGTTCGAGGCCGTCGAGCCGGGCGGTGAACGGGCCGGCGCGCTTGACGGCGAAGGCCAGCGTGCCGTCCTCGCCCTGTCCCACGACGCTGAACGGGTGCGCCCGGGACAGCGGCCCCAGGCGGAGGTAGCAGAACTGTCCCGGCGCCGGGCGGCGGGCGCGGCGGTTCCCGAGCGGGGCGAGCGTGTACTGCGTGACGGTGGGCGAGAGCCGGTCCCTCGCGACGAGGCGGTAGCGGTGCGACCACAGCGGGACCGCGAGGCGCCAGGCGACCAGCAGCGCGAGGCAGCCGGCCAGCGCCAGCCAGTAGGCGCGCAGCCAGGGCAGCTCGGCCAGGAACGTGCCGATGCCGTGGGCGTGCAGGAACACCAGGCCGGTCAGCGGATAGGACACGTAGTGGACGTGGCGCCAGAGGCGGTGCCGGATCGCGCCCCGCAGCAGGGTGCTGGTGAGCCACAGCGCCAGGAAGAGCAGCAGGGCGACACGGCCGTACGAGGTGTAGCTCGACTCGACCCAGGAGAAGTCGAGCAGCACCAGGTAGGTCAGGTCCTGGCGGTTGGCGATCGTCTCCAGCAGCGGGTGCAGCAGCACCAGGAACGCGCCGCAGCCGCCGAGCCAGCGGTGCAGCGCGACGACGCGCAGCCGGTCGCGGCAGAGGCGTTCCGAGATCTGCCGGGCGCCGAGCACCACCTGCCACCACAGGGCGAGCGCGCCGCCGAGGCCGACGAGGTTGGCGGCGTCCCCGACGTCGTCGGTGCGGCCGAGCAGGGCGAGGAAGGGCAGGGCCGTCAGGAGCATGACGGCGGTCAGTCGGGTCACGCGGCTCGCTCCAGGGGGAGTTCCGGCGAGTGGCGGACGGCTCCTTCGCGGTCCACGGTGAGCCAGCCGGCGGTCGGGTCCTGCTCCGCCAGCCAGCGGGGGCCCTCGACGGTGCCGAGGATGACGAGGCAGGTGGCGTGGACCTCGGCCGTGGCCAGGTTCCGGGCCAGGACGGTGGCCTGGAGGCAGTCCGAGTCGGCCGGCTCGCCGGTGCGCGGGTCGATGACGTGGTGCAGTCGGCCGCCGGTGGCGCTCGGCCAGCTGCGGCGCACCACGCTGCTGGTCGCGACGGCGGCGGAGCGGGGCAGCTCCAGCACGCCGACGGGTTCCCGACGCAGCGGGTGCTCGACGCCGACACGCCAGGGCGGGTCGGCCGGGCCGCGCCAGGCCACCAGGTCGCCGCCGGCGTCGATGAGTCCGCGCCCGCAGCGCAGGGCGTCGGCGGCCGCCTGCACGCTCCAGCCCTTGACGAACCCGCCGAGGTCGACCGCCACCCCGGCGGGCAGCCGGACGGTGCCGTGCTCGTGGTCGAGGTGCACCCGGGGCCGTGCGGTGGCGTCGGTCGCGGCGGGGCGGGGTGCCGGGTCCGCCACGCCGACGGAGTCGAAGTCGACCGCGTATCCGAGGCGAGCCAGCTCGGCGCCGAGGAAGGGGCTGAAGAGGCCGCCGGTGCGTTCCTGGTGGGCGCATGCCTCGGCCAGGACGAGCAGGAACAGGTCCGAGACGGCGACCCGGCCGCCGGCGTTGGCGCGGGAGACGTCGCTGTCGGTCCTGAACCTGCTGAAGACCGCCTCGGCCTGGCGGAGCCAGCCGAGCACGGCCGCCGTCTCACCCGGCGGGAGGACGGTGAGCAGCTCGGTGCCCATCACGCGCTCGCGCACCGCGCGCACGTCAGGAGCCGCGGGTGTAGGTCGTGACGGCCCCCGGGTCGAGCGGCTCGCCGGGGGTGAAGCTGGCCCGGACGTCCTCGACCAGGACGGGCTCCTCGCGGGCCTCCTCCGGCAGGTACTCGACCTCGGCGCGGGAGGCGCTGGCGACGGTGCCGAGTTCGATCGTGCCGGTGTGGAGCACGCGTCGCTCCCACAGCACGTTGCCCTCGACGCGGTAGGTGTAGCGGCCGGGGCGGACCGGGACGCCGTCGCGGTCGGTGCCGTCCCAGTAGAGGGTGTGCTCGCCCTCGTCCTGGGCGGGGCGGCTGGCCGACTCGATCTCCTCGGTGGAGGCGTCCGACCAGCCGGCGGTCTGCCGCCAGCGGGGCAGGGACTCGGGGCGGCGGTCGTAGCCGCCGTTCGCGGTGAAGCTGGTCGCGAAGAGGGTGCGGACGTAGGCGCCGTCGGCGTCCTCGATCCAGACCGCGATCTGGTTGCTGGCGTGGGTCGGTATGCGGTGGAGCCGGTAGGAGACGCGGACCAGGCCGAGGCTCTCGGCGGTCTCCGGCAGCAGCGCCGTGGTCGCCGGGGCCGGCCGCTCCCCGGCCTCCCCGGCCGCGACGGCGGCCGGCGGGTCGGGCAGTTGGTGGAGGTAGGCGCCGGTCGCGGTGGCCGCGACGCCGGTGATGACCACGATCGGCACGATCACCCGACTCGTGCGGTCCGGCATGAGCCCTCCCTCAACATCCTGCTGACTGTTCGCTATCTTATGGTCGCAGGAATACGTATATCAGTACGTCTTTTCAGAGCATTTACCATGCGCAGCACCACCCATGGGCCCGCGCGGGCACATACTGACGGCCATGCACGATCCCCTGACGCAGGAATCACCGTGACCGATCTCCCGGTCGATGAACGCATCGGCCATCACGTCAAGCGCGCGGAGCAGCACCTCATCGCCGCCAAGCACTCCGCCGTACAGGAGTTCGGGCTGACAGTCTCCCAGTACACCGTGCTGCTGGTGCTGTCGACCGAGCCCGGGCTCACCGGGGCCGGCCTGGCCCGCCGCTGCCTGGTGACGCCGCAGACCATGTCCGCCGTGCTGAACACCATGGAGCGGGTGGGCCTGGTCGAGCGACTGCCCCACCCGACCCACCAGCACGTGCTGGAGACCCGGCTCACCCCGCTGGGGAAGGGCCGGCTCCGCAAGGCGGACAGGGCGGCGGTCGCCGTGGAGCAGCGGCTGAGCAAGCTGTTCACCCCGGAGGAACGCGAGTCGTTCCTGGAGTATCTCGGCCGCTGCTCCGCGGCGTTGGAGAACTGACTCCCCGCGGACGCCAGGCGGTCAGACGAGCGCGAGCGCCCTGATCTGGCCGCCGAACCCGCCGCGGTGCTTGGGGGCGCCGACGATCAGCGTGGCGCCGCTGTCGGGGGCCGAGTCGAGCGCCGCCAGGTTCTCGATCCCGTACTTGCCCGCGGGCAGCAGCGTCTGGTGGGTCAGCGGAACGGCCGCCGCGCCGCCGTCGAGGCTGCTGGTGTCGGTGCCCGCGCCGACCACGTTCCGCTCGTGGACCAGGAACGCGGCCGCCTCCGGGCTGATGCCGGGGAAGTGGAAGACCCCGCTGGAGTCCTCGTTGAGGAAGGCGCCCGGGGTGTTGACCCGGCGCCACCAGCCGGAGTCCACCGCGACGAACGACCGGGCCGGCAGCCGCCCGTACCGGCTCTCCCACTTCCGGATGTCGTTCACCGTGAGGCGGGCGTCGTGGTCCCGGGAGGCGCGGTCGGCGATCCGGATCACGACGAGCGGGACCACGAGCAGCTCGGCGGAGAGCTGTTCGAGCGTGGGCGCGCCGGGGCTGAAGTGCCCGGGGACGTCGATGTGGGTGCCCGAGTGCTCGTTGACCGTGAGCTGGTTGGCGTTGAAGCCGTCGACGTCGAGGAACTTGATCTGCTCGATCTCGGGCTGCTCGACGAGCTTGTAGACGACGGGGAAGTCCTCCCCGAGCTCGTGCGTCAGGTCGACGACCCGCGGCGAGCGCCCGCTCGGGCCGGCGCCCCGGCCCGTCGCGGTCGCCGCGCTGGCGACGCCGCCGAGCGCCGTGGTGGCGGCGATGCCGGCGCCGCCGATCGCGGACATCCGGAACAGCGCGCGCCGCCCGACCCGCCGCCCGGGGGCGGCGGCGGCGAGCTCGGCGCCGCCCTCGTCGGGCCCGTGCTCCTCGTGCTCCTCGTGCGGCTCGGGGTGGGCGCGCTCCGCCACCACCGCGCCGTGGACGTGCGGCGGCGTGACGTGCGCGGGCATGTGGACCTGACGCATCAGGGCTGGACTGCACATGGGCTTTCCTTCGCTGTGACGGGTGCGGGCTAGTGCTGGAGGGCCGGCTCGGGGACCGGCTCGGCGGTGGGTTGGGACAGCAGCCGCCACACGACGGCGGCTCCGGCGGCGGAGAGCCCGGCCACCGCCCACAGGACGACGGCGAGGGCTCCGGTGTAGTCGGCGGCGAGCCCCTCGACGGCCTCGCCACGCAGCAGGGCGGCCGCCGACTCCTCGCCGACCCTGCCGTGCAGGAACGTCGACAGCGCGGCGCCCACGGCGGCGATGCCGACCGCCTCGCTGGTGAGCCGGACCGTGTTGAACAGACCGGCCGCCATGCCGCTCCGTCCCGGGTCCACCACCGAGACGGCGGTGCCGTCCAGGACGGCGAGCGAGAAGCCGAAGCCGGCGCCCACCAGGGCGACGGCGGCGGGGTTGAAGCCGGTGGTGAGCCAGGCGGCGCCCAGGCCCTGGGCCACCAGGGAGAGCATGAGGATGGTGCGGGGCGCGAGCCGGGCGGCGATGAGCCCGGCGAACATGGGCACCACCAGGGCGGGGATGGTCATGATCGCCAGCGACAGGCCGATCTGGCCCGAGTCGGCGCCCTCCACCGACTCCAGGTACGGCGGCAGCACCACGAGCAGGGCGACGAAGCCGAAGGCCAGCACGGTCGGCACCACGCAGACGGCCGCGAACCTGGGCACGGCGAGCAGCGAGACGTCGAACAGCGGCTCGGGGCGGCGCCGTTCGACGGCGCCGAACGCCCCGAGCAGCCCGACCGCGGCGGCCACGGCGGCCAGCACCAGGGGGTCGGTCCAGCCCCGCTGCTGGACCTCGACCAGGGCGAAGATCAGCGCGGAGAGACCGGCGGTGAAGGTGAGGCCGCCGGCCCAGTCGACATCGCCTTCCGGGCCGCGGGACTCCCGCACCACCATGGGGCTGACCAGCAGCACCACGGTCGCCACCGCCGCGATCACGGCGAACAGCGTCCGCCAGCCGCCCAGGGCGATCAGCCCGCCACCGATCAGCGGGCCGAGCGCGAGTCCGAGGCCGATGCCGGTGCCCAGCATGGCGAAGACCCGGGCCCGCCGGGGTCCCGTGTAGGCGTCGGCGAGGATCGCGCTGCCCGAGGTCATGACGCTGGCCGCGCCGGCGCCGGCGAGCGCCCTGGCCAGGTCGACCACGGCCACCGAGGGGCCGGCCGCGGCCAGGAAGAGCGCCGCCGCGAAGGTGGTGAGGCCGGCGAGGAAGACCCGGCGCCGGCCGATCCGGTCGGCCAGCGAACCGGTGACGGCCATGAACGCGGCGAAGGTCAGCATGTAGGCGTTGGCCACCCACTGGGTCGCCGCGACGCCGCTGCCGAACTCGGAGCCGACCTCCGGCGCGGCCAGCGCGCCGCCGGTCAGCGAGATGGGCAGCAGCGCGGCGGCCAGGCACACCACGGCCGCCACCGGCCATGGCTCACGCGCGGATTCGGACGTCATGAGGTCAACCCCTCACGGGCGGGCATAAGACTTCTTACGGACATGAGACACCTTGTGTTCGTGCGGACCCGCGTCACGTGCTCTGCAGTTCGCGTACCGGCCGCGCGTGCCGGGTCCTGCCCCAGCTGACCAGGGCGGAGCCGATCGCCATGCCGCCGCCGAACGCGGAGAGCAACACCACGTCCCCCTCGGCGAGTTCGCCGCCCCGGTGCACGGCGTCCAGGGCGATGGGCACGGAGGCCGCGCCGGTGTTGCCGTGCAGCTCGACGGTGAGCTGGAGTTCGGCGTTGATGAGCTTCAGCTCGGGCCACACCTCGCGCAGCATCACGCCGTTCGCCTGGTGCGGGACGAAGTGCCGCACCTCGTCGGCGCCGATCCCGGCGTCCGCCAGCAGCTTGTGCACCGCCTTGGGCAGGTTCTCCTGGACGAAGCTCCGCACCCCGCGGCCGTCCATCTGGAAGAAGTGCGCGCCCTGTTCGACGGTGTCGGCGGTGGCCGGCATCCGGCTGCCGCCGGCCGGCACCCCGATGAGCCGGTGCTGGTCGCCGCGGCTGACCAGGCTGGTCGCGAGGATGCCGCTGCGGTCGCCCTCCGTGGTCCGGCCGAGCACCACGGCGCCGGCGCCGTCCCCGAAGAGGATGGCCGTCCTGCGGTCCGAGTAGTCGAGGATGCGGGAGTAGATGTCGGCGCCGATCACCAGGCCGTACCTGGCCTCGGTCGCCGGCTCGGTGCGCAGCACCCGCTCCACCAGGGACAGCGCGTAGACGAAGCCGCTGCACACGGCGTTGACGTCGAACGCCACCGCGTTGACGGCGCCGATCAGGTGCTGGACGAAGCTGGCCGTCGGCGGCTGCGGCTGGTCGGGTGTGGAGGTGGCCAGGACGATGTACGCCACCTCGTGCGGGAGCACCCCCGCCTGCCGCAGCGCCCGTTCGGCCGCCGCCGCGGCCAGGTCCGAGGTGGCCTGGTGCTTCTGGGCCCTGCGCCGCTCGCGGATCCCGGTCTTCCTGATGATCCACTCGTCGGTGACGCCGGCGCCGTTGCCGATCTCCTCGTTGGTCACGACCACGCTGGGCAGCATCGATCCGGTGCCCAGGATTCCTATGGCGCTCATGCGGTCTCCAGTTCTCCGAACGGCACGTCGTCCACGGGAAGGCGTCGCCAACCCGCTTCCCGCGCATGGGCGTTCAGCGCGGGATCGGCGCCCACGACCACCGGGTGCCCCACTGCGCCCAGGAGGTCGAGATCGCTGATGTGGTCCCCGTACGCGGTGCAGTCGGCGAGGTCCACGCCCCGCACGGCGGCCGCGACGCGCACGGCCCGCCCCTTGGCGGCGCCGATCATCGGCACGAGCACCTCCCCGGTGAGGCGCCCCCGGCGGATCACGGGCCGGGTGCCGATCGCCCACTCGGCCCCCGTGGCCTCCGCGATCGGGTCGAGACAGGCGAAGAAGGAACCGGAGATCAGCACGATCGGCTCGCCCGCCGCGGTGTGCGCGTCGAGGGCGCGCCGCGTCCCGGGGACGAAGAGCCCCCGCTCCGACTCGTGCGCGAACCAGTCCTTGCCGACGGCCGCCAGCCGGTCGGCCTCCTCGCCCGCGTAGAAGCGGTAGTACCTGCGGTTGATCTCCTGGCGCGGCACGCCGCTGTCGGCCCCGCGCCGTATCTCGCCGAGCAACCGGTCGTACGTGCCGGCCGGTTCGCCACGGCGTGACAGGTAGAACTCCAGGAACCGGAACATGCTCTTGATCCGGATCACGGTCTCGTCGACGTCCGAGAACACCATCGAATTCGGCATCTGCTTCTCCCCTTCCGCGCTTCTGCCTCGTTGGCCGGTCGTCAGCCGAGCGACACCCGGGTCAGGGTGAGGTTGACGACGCACAGGAGCTCGTCCCGCTGCCGCGCCTCCACCCGCACCGGCAGCTGCTCCAGCGCGGCGCCCCCGCCGTTCCAGAGCGACTCCTCGCCGGACTCGGGGAGTTCGAGCAGGCCCCCCTGCGTGTAGTAGACCCCCGGGTCGGTCGGCTCGGACGGGATCCGCACCCGCTCGTTCGCCTCCGCCGTCAGGACCGTCTCGTCCTCCAGCTCGCCGAAGCGGGTGAAGTGGACGTCGATGTCCGTCGGGAAGACCTTCGCGGCGGACATCCCGCACACGTCGAGGGCGGTGAAGAGCGCGAGCTGGCGGGCGCCCTCGGCGATCACCATCCCCGGCAGGTGGTCCTGCGGGTGGTCGAACATGCTGGGGTGGTCGGCCGGGGTGCGCAGCGCCGCGTGGCCCGTCGCGCCCGTGGTGGCCGCGTCGACCAGGACGACGTTCTGCGCCGCGTGCCGTCCCACCAGGTGCGGCGGCACGGGGGTGCCGGGGGTGACGTGCGGGAGGGTGGCGGACGACGGCAGGGCGCGGCCGCCGCGGTTGTTCAGCCGGAGCGTCAGGTAGTCGGTGGGCGTCTTGAAGCGGAGGCCCATCTCCGAGGTGCCGACGACCGTGTCGTCGACCCACAGCTCGATCGCGTAGTCCAGGCCGGTGACCCGGCCGTCCCGCTCCTTGCGGTTGACCACCCGGACCCGCATCACCAGCGGGAGCGGCGCCGGGCCGACCACCAGCGAGGGCAGGTGCGTCAGGGTCAGCCGCAGGTGGGTCAGGATGAACTTGTCGTCCTCGGCCACGCCGTAGAAGCGGTGCGCGCCGGCGAGGTTGGCCTGCCGGCAGGCCTCCAGGAGGAGCAGCGGGTCGTGGAAGCTGGGGCGCAGCTGGTGGTCCCCGTAGTAGGCGTGCGACCGCGGCAGTTGGGCCGCCGCCGCGTAGCTCTCGTCGTCGATCCGCCGGAGGTCGGTGAGGAAGACCTCGCCCAGCGCGTCCCGGTGGACCAGGAGTCGGTCCACCGTGCGGCTGAAGTCGAGATCGAGATCGTCCAGCGGGGTCGCCGCCTGCGGTTGCCGGCGGGTGAACGAGGTGGTGCTCATGACGTGCGACCTTTCTGTCCGGGGTAGTCCTTCACCACTGGTACTGGCCGTACTTGGTTTGAGCAGGGTGATCCCGGGGCGACGTCAAGGCGCCGAGGCAGCGCGTGGCCACGGCTGGTCGAGCCGTGCGCTGCGCCGCTGTTCCCCGTTTCTCGCCCGGTCCGCGTCGACCGGGCCGACGATCAGACCCCCTGCCTCGACGTTGGTCGGACGTCGAGACGCTCCCTAGCCTCAGGGGTCGATACGTCATATGATCGCGTACGACCATAAGAGATCTGATGGTCGTCGTCAATCGGATAGGAGTCACGGGGCATGTCGAGCGCTGATGAGACACCGCACGACGACACACCGGAGAAGGAGTACGACGTCCTGATCGTCGGCGGCGGGCCGGTCGGCATGATGGCCGCCTGCGAGCTGCTGCGCCGCGACGTCCGGGTGCGGATCATCGACCGCGCGCCCGAGCCCTCGCCCTTCCCCAAGGCACTGCTGATGTGGCCGCGCAGCCTCGACCTCTTCGAGGACCTGGAGGCGCTGGACGAGCTGCGCGCGGCCGGCCTCGCGATCAACGCCTTCAGCTACTTCTCGGACCGTCAGCGCCTGGCGACCTTCGACTTCCCCGCACCGCTGGTACCGGTGTGCCTGCCGCAGAACGAGACCGAGCGGATCCTGCGCGGCGCCCTGGAAGGCCTTGGCGGCACCGTGGAACGCGGGGTGCGGTTGCTCAACTTCGACGGCCTCGACTTCTCAGGACGCATCGACGGCGTGTCGGGCCCCACCGCGATCCTCGAGCACGCCGACGGCCGGATCGAGCGCACCAGGGCGCCGTTCGTGATCGGGGCCGACGGCGCCGGCAGCACGGTCCGCAGCCTCATCGGCACCGGATTCACCGGCTCCACCTACGAGTCGGCCTTCGCGCTCGTCGACGCGCGCATCGAGGGCTCGCTCCCCGAGGACCAGGCCCTGTACTACCAGTCGCCGGCCGGCGCGCTGGTCATCGTGGCGCTCCCGGACGGCGTCTTCCGCTTCTTCAGCAGCCTGACCCCGGGCGAGCCGGTGAGTGTGGCGAGCATGCAGCGCATCGTGGACGAACGCGGCCCGCGGGGCGTGCGGATCACGGACCCGGTCTGGGAGAGCGTCTTCCGGGTGCACGCGCGGCACGCCAACGACTTCCAGCTGGGCCGGGTGTTCATCGCCGGCGACGCCGCGCACATCCACAGCCCGGCCGGCGGTCAGGGCCTCAACACCGGCATGCAGGACGCCCACAACCTGGCCTGGAAGCTGGCCGCGGTCATCCACGACGAGGCGCCCTCCGAACTGCTGCTCAGCTACGGCCCGGAACGCGCGGCCGTGGCGCGGCAGGTGGTCAGGGACACCGACATCCAGACGCGGGCCTGGATGGTGAAGCGGCGCTCCGAGGTGGTCGTCCGCGACGCCGCGTTCCGGATCGGGGACCGCACCGGGGCGATGTCCCGCTTCTACGCGCCGGTGATGGCCGGCCGCCGCATCGCCTACCCGCCGGTGCGCGACACCCAGCGCCCGGGCGGCCGCCAGTCGTCCTGCCGCCTGCTCGGCCGGCTCCCGGGACGGGTGCGGATCGGCGCCGTCTTCCCCCGGGAGCTGGCGGTGTCGCTCGGCATCGCGGGACCCGACGCGGACCCGATGGGCTGGAGCCTGGTCGCGGTCGCCGAGGCCGGCGCGGCCGCCTGGCACGCGCGGCTCGACGCGGTGGTGTCGGACCGGAAGCGGCTCGGCCTGGTCGAACTGCCGGCCCACACGGCGCGTCGGGTCACCGGCTGCGGGAAGCAGGGGTACTACCTGGTCCGCCCCGACGGTCATATCGCGGCGCACGGGCACTCGGGAGACGTGGACCGGCTGCGGACCGAACTGACCGTCCTGCTCGGGGAGCCGGACGCCTCGCGGAAGACGCTGCCCGGGGCCGCGGCCCACGGCCGCGTCACGGCCCGGCCGTTGACGGCCTGACCGGGCCGGTGTCCCACCGGCCGCCCTCCCGCGACAGCGAGAGGCGGCTCACCGCGCCCAACCGGCGCGACCGTGAGCCGCGTACCCCCGTACGCACGCCGACGTGTCGGCGTCACCCTGCTTCTTCGACCACCAGCGCCGGCGGCTCGCCCGAGCCGTCGTCGGCCAACCTGTCCACCACGACCACCTGGAACCCCTCGGCGTGCTCGGCGGCCCTGGGGTCCAGGGCCAGGTGGCCGCTCAGCGCCTGGAACCTGATCCACTCGCGCGTGTAGTGGTCGTCCGGCACCCCGTCCGCCAGGACGACCCTTAACTCCAGGGCCCCCGTGGTCTCGTCGCCGCCCTCGGTGGTGACGACCGCCACCTGGGCGGCGGTCACCTCGCCGGTCTCCAGGGCGAGGTCCACCAGCTCGCGGGCCCGGATCGGCCGCCCCTGGTAGACGACGGCGGGGGTGATCCGGCCGAGCACCCGGATCACCCGCCCAGGACGCCCGCACCCGCAGTCGGCCAACGCCCCGCGGTCGCCGATGAGATAACGGATCAACGGCGGCGCCCGGTGCACCCCGGTCGTGGTGACCAGGATCCGGCCGCCGTCGATCTCGGCGTACTGGTGCGGCAGCAGGTGGAAGACCCCCTCGGCGCAGCCGGGGCCGCGATGGCCGACCATCCAGGCCTCGGCCGAGCCGTAGAGCTGCCAGACCTCGACGTCCGGCAGCCGCTCGGCGATCTCCCGCTGCGGCGTGGGGTCGTGGAACGCGCCGCCGATCAGCAGCTTCCGCAGCCACGGCACCGAGTGGCCGGCCGCGACGTGCCGCAGCAGCCGGCCGACGATGTCGGGCGGGGCGGCGATCACGCTCACCCCGTACTCGGCGCAGAAGTCCAACCAGCGGTCGAACTGGCCCTCCTGCACGTCGCCGACGGAGAGCGCGGAGGCGCCGGCGTGGGTGGCGAGCCGGTTGTAGAAGCAGTGGGTGGGGAACGTCCGCCCGGCCGGGAAGAAGTTGGCCAGCACGTCGCCGGGTTTCAGGGCGCCCCAGGAACCGTGGATCTCCTCCACGAACATGCCCTGGGGCAACAGGCTCATGCTGGGTCTCGCGTGCGTGCCGCCGCCCACGTAGATGACCGAGCCGTCGTCCGGGCCCCGGTCGCGCAGCAGTTCACCGGTCGCGACCGACAACTCGTGCGGCGTCAGCACCGGCAGGTTTGCGAGGGACAACGGCTGCTGCGGGTCGAGGTTGTCGAGGTACTTGCGGTGGAGCGAGGGGATACGTCGCGCCCCACGAAGGATCAACCGTAGGTGGGTGGTCGATATCTCCGCCTGGGATTCCCTGGGTGGTTGCTTCGTGGACGACATTCTCTTAAGACCTCCACCACTGACGAACGGGCGGACCGGCAGCAACGGCCCCTCACAGCTATGGAGAAGATACCCTTCGGATGGCTGGATTTGGTTTCCGATAGGTGCATCTTGTGCGCGGCTGGCGAATCGCGCGAGGAAACATCCAGCGCCATGTTGCAAAACGGAGATCTACCGTCCGGTTTCCCCCGGGTGAGGCCGTTGGAATTCCTTCATGGCCTCGATACCTCACGGTTTAGGTCCGTACCACTTCACGGGCCCGTGCACGCTGCGCGGCGGAAGCCCGCCAGGTCACACGGAGGCGGCTAGCCGGCCGACCCGTCACCGAGTGCTTCCAGACATCGGTCCAATTGCGTGAGGAAAAGCTCCGCCTCCGGCGCCGTGAAGGCATCGGTCAGTTTCTGTTCGACTTCGGTGACCGCCGCGTCGGCGCGGTTGAGCAGCGCGCGCCCGGCCCGGGTGAGCCGGCTCTCCAGGACGTGCTGGTGCACGGGGTGGGGCTTGCGCTCCACCAGACCCCGGCTCTCCAGCGTGGCGAGGACCGAGGACATGGTCTGCGGCGTGACCATGCACCGGCGAGCGAGCGCCGCACCAGAGAGCCCGGCCTCCTGGCCCAGCGCGAGCAGCACGTTGTACTGCGGCACGCTGACCTTGAAGGGGCGCAGCGCCGAGTGCTTCGCCGAGACCAGCTCCTGCTCGACCCTCTTGATGCGGTGGCCGATGCGCTCGTTAACAGTAGGGGGCATATCAACCACGCTATGTAGATGGTTTCCCGTTGGACAAGACCGCGTTCGACCGGTGCCGGATGCCAGGGAATGGGTGCATGTGGGATGGGGCTTCAGGTAAGGATAAGGCAAAGAGTATCAACGGCAATGCCGTCCGCCCTGGGCGGATGCCCGCGGGCGGACGGCGCTCCCCTCGCCCGACCGACGGCCCGTCAGGCCCCGCCGGCCAGCTCCGCGAGCAGCCGGGCGAACTCACGCGGCCTGCTGAACATGGGCCAGTGGCCGGAGTCCAGGTCGACCATCTCCAGCCGCTCGACCCGGGTCAGCTCCGGGATCTCGCCGGCGTCGATCCACTCCCTGGCCTGGGCGGGCGTGTACTCGGGGCAGACGAGCGCCACCGGCACCCCGAACCGGCGCTCGTCCGTCAGCCGCACCACCCCGGTGGCCACCCCCTCGGGGACGGGGATCGCGCGGGACTCGAAGCGCCGCCTGGCCGCCTCGTCCAGGTCGGCGGCGTCGGGCCCCTCGAAGGGCGCCCAGCCGGGGAAGGGCACGGCGCCGTCCCGGACGGCGAAGAAGTCGGCGTAGGGCCGCCCGTCGGCGGCCGGGAAACCGCCGACCAGGACCACGCGGGCGATCCGCCCCGGGCGCGCGTCGGCGGCCAGCCAGGCCAGCGTGCAGGCGGCGGAGTGCCCCACCACGACGGGCCGTTCGGCCGCGGCGTCCACCGCGGCCAGTACCGCGGCCAGCTGGTCGTCCAGCGTGGCGGACGTGGCGCCGTCCCCCTGCCCGGGGAGGGTGAGCGGCACGGGGCGGTGCCCGAGCGCCCGCAACCCGGCGGCGACGTCGTCCCAGGCGGACCCGTCCAGCCACAGTCCCCCGATCAGCAGGATGTCCATGATCCTTCTCCGTTCTCCCCCGCGGTCGGCCGGCCGCCGAACGCGATCGCGCACGTCACCCTAGGACCGATTCCGGACGATCCACTTCCGGTATGTGACCGAACCGTCTAGGTTGCCCCCGTGCCGATCGAGACCAGCCCCACCGCCCGGGCCCTGCGCGTCCTGGAGCTGCTCCAGACCCGCCCCGGCACCACCGCGGACCAACTCGCCGAGCGCCTCGGCGTCAGCGAACGCGCCGCGCGCCGGTACGTCGGGATCCTGCGGGAGGCCGGCATACCGGTCCAGTCGAGCCGGGGACCGCACGGCGGGTACCGGCTCGGGCGCGGCACCAGGCTGCCCCCGATCGTCTTCACCCAGGCCGAGGCGCTGGGGCTTGTCATGGCCGTGCTCGACGGGCAGCCGGCCGCCGTCGACGGCGGCGACCCGGTCGGCGCCGCCCTGGACAAGGTCGTCCAGGCCCTGCCCGAGACCGTCGGACGGCAGGCGGCCGCGCTGCGCGCCGGCGCCTCGGCCACGCCCGACCGCCACGCGGCCCGCCCCGACCCCGCCACCACCAGCGCCCTCGTCGCCGCGGTCGCGGCCCGCCGCCGGGTGCTGGTCGCCTACCGCGCCGAGTCGGGCGCCGAGTGGACGGCGGAGGTGGACCCCTGGGCGGTCGTGGTCCGCCACGGGCGCTGGTACCTGCTGTGCCACTCCCACCGCGCGGACGCGATCCGCACCTACCGCGTCGACCGGGTCCGCGCCGTCACGCGGACCACGCACGAGTTCGAGCCGCCCGCCGACCTGGACCCGGTGGCGGTCCTGGAGGAACACCTGGGCACCGGCTGGGAGTTCCCCACCCGCGTGGTGTTCGCCGACCCGCCCGAGCGGGTGGCGCCCTGGATCCGGCCGCCCATGGGGCGCCTCGAACCGTCGGGCACCGGCTGCGTGCTCGTGGGCAGCACCGGCAACCCGACGATGTACGCGCAGGAGTGGCTGGCGAACGTGCCGCTCGACTTCCGCGTCGCGGGCGGACCCGAACTGCGCGCCGCGGTCGCGGCCCTCGCGGCCCGCCTGACCGCCTCGCTGGGCGACTAGCGCGCCGGTCCCGCTACGGCGCCAGGTCGGCGCGTTCGGCCGCCGCCAGCACGGCGGCGCGTTCGGCGGTGTCGAGGCGGCCCGCCGCCCGCCACTCGTCCGCGACCGCGCGCGCCGCCCGCAGGAAGGCCGGCCGGTCGCGGAACGGGGCCCGGGACCAGAGCCGGTCCAGGTACGTCGTCCCGTCGGGAGCCGCGCGGTTCGGCACCCCGGAGTCGGCGTCGCGGAAGGCGATGACCGGCTCGGAGCGGCGGAAGTAGGCGTGGTAGGGGGCCTCGTCGCCGAGGTGGAAGGGGGCGAGGGTGCGGCCGTCCAGGGTGAAGTGCCCCGGTGCGCCGGCCGGCCGGACCACCGCCGCCAGGTCGCCGTCCAGGGCGAGCCGCGGGTAGAGCGAGTGCTCGACCAGCTCGGTCGCCGCGTCCCGCGCCACCAGCAGCACCGGGCCGTGGAACAGCGCCTGCACCGTGGGGTCGTCGGGCGTGGCCTCGACGCGCAGCGGGTACGGTGTCCGGACGCGCACCACGTCCCCGCGCCGCCAGGTCCTGCGCAGGCTCACATATGTCCCGGGTCGGGCGTCGAGGCGCTGCCGCACCCCGTTGACGGTGACGGTGAAGCCGTGGGTGGCCCAGTGCGGGACGCGCAGCCGCAGGTCGAGCCGGCCGCCGCCCTCGCGCACCGTCAGCACGCGGTCGCCCTCGTGGGGGAAGTCGCTCTCCATCGCGAGGACGAGCCCCTGCTCGGCCCAGTCCAGGGTGGCGGCCACGTAGAGGTTGACGTACAGCGCCTCCCCGTCGGCCGAGCGCAGGAAGACCGTCTCCTGGTACTTGGTGTGGTTCTCCATGCCGGTGCCGCCGCAGCAGGTGCCGGTGTTGCCGAAGCCGCGGCGCACGCCGGGGCCCATGCCGATGAAGTAGGTCACCTGCGGGTCGCGGGTGGAGGGCCGGTCGAGGCGGGAGGCGAGGATCTGGTTGGTCAACGCCCGCTCGTAGTAGTCCAGGTACGCCGGGTCAGGGTCGTGGAGGAACAGGTACCGGCTGAGCTTCAGCATGTTGTACGCGGCGCACGTCTCGGCGTTGTTGGCGTCGAGGGTGGCGGCGACGGCGTTCCTGGCGCGGAACATCTCGCCCTGCCCGGTGCCGCCGAGCGCGTAGGTGCGGGGGCCGACGACCATGCCCCAGAAGTTCCGCGCGGCCGTCAGGTAGTCGGCGTCGCCGGTCTCGTCGTACAGCCGGACATAGCCGGAGAACTGCGGGATGTGCTGGTTGGCGTGCTTGCCTTCGAGGGTGTCGCGGTTCTCGACGCAGGCCGTGAGCAGCGCGGTGTTGTCGAAGAGCCGGGCGGTCGCGAGGTGTTCGGGCCGGCCGGTAAGCGTGTGCAGGTCGGTCAGCACCTCGTCCATCCCGCCGTACTCGCCGGCTATGTAGATGCCCCACATCCGCTCCAGCTGCTCGCGCGGCAGCCGGCTCAGCCTGCTGTGCGCCCAGTCGGCCATGCCGGAGACGATCCCCAGCGCCTCCTCGTCGCCGCCGAGCACGTGCGCGTCGAGCAGCCCGCGCATGATCTTGTGGCAGGTGTAGTAGGGCGCCCAGATGGTGGGGTAGGTGGTGTAGCTCTCCAGCAGGACGAACTGGGTCTCCGGGTAGGCCGCGAGGTAGCCGGGGTGGCTCGGGGGGTCGTCGGAGGCGGCGAGCGCGGCCTGACACTCGCCGAGCGCGGAGACGAGGTAGCGGAGCTTCTCGTGGAGTGTCGGCTCGCGGGTGTCGGCGTACGCCTGGGCGACGAGGGTGAGGAAGTGGCCGGCGTAGTGGCCCCTGAGGTTGCCGTCGGCGGTCTCCCAACCGCCGGGCGGGGTGGCGCCCCTGGTGTCGAGCCCGGCGTTGGCGCGGAAGACGGCGAGGATCCGGTCGGCGGGGTAGGCGCGGGCGTAGTCGAGCATCAGGTCACGCTTGGCCTGGAACACGCCTTCGGTGAGGGAGACCTGGTCGAGCCGGAACGGGTGGACCCGCCAACTGTCCGGGATCGGCAGGGGGTTGGCGTTGGCGGCGGGGGCCTCCGGGGAGGCGGCGGAGGCGGCGGCGGTCCAGGGGGTGAGCTGCGGCAGCGCGGCGGCGCCGGCCGCGGCGAGGCCGAGCACCGTCCGACGTGACGGCGGTCTGGTCATGGGGGTCCCACCTTTCGGGGCGAGGGGGCCGGAGGGCTGGGGGGGAGCTGGCGGGGTCAGGACGGGTCGACCGTGACCCGGAGGTCGTCGCCGCGCGCCCGCTCGAAGGTGAGGACCGCGCCGGTGGACGGCTCGGTCCAGGACGTGCCGGGCCAGAACGGGGCGTCGTCGAGGCCGTCGGGCGAGCCGGGCGTGGCGTCCACCACCCGGATCGGTCCCCGTCCGGTGCGCACGCTGGTGTCGACGGTGTGGACGAGGGCGCCCGGGGTGAGGATCTCCCGGTCGTACCCGATGGCCTGCCGGTTCTCGACCACCACGGCCCTGGTCGCGGAGAGCGGCAGGACCAGCGTCGCGTCGTCGGAGGGGCGGGCGGTGGTGGTCGACTCCTCGACCGGGACGAGCGTCGCGGTCGTCGAGCCGCGCGCCGGCGCGCAGACCACCTGCCGGTCCTCCAGCCAGCCGAGCTGCCAGCGCTGCCAGGCGAAGTACTCCGGCGCCTGTCCTGAGATCAGCCCCATCAGGTCCCAACCACCCACGGCCGCGTGCCAGTTGGTGGGATCGTCGGGCGGCGCCTCGAAGAGGTAGAGGTCGGGTAGGCCGAGGGTGTGCCCGGTCTCGTGGGCGAGCACCAGGCCGCCCCAACGCCACTGGTCGTACCCGAAGGTGACCGCGTGCGTGAGGTGGTTGCCGTCGGCCGTCACGTCGAGGTGGTTGGTGGTGGGCGAGAAGCTGATGTTCTCCGCCTCCTCGGTGGCGACCACCCAGACCACGTCGGTGTTCGAGAAGTCGAACCCGTCGTCGGCGGCCTCGACCGCGTCCCCGATGTACCGGACGTGGTCCTCGTAGCTCAGGCCCCGGTCGAAGGGGTAGGACGTCGACGGCTCGGGCATCCGCACCCAGGTGTCGGAGCCGGTGACCTCGATGTCGAGCTCGCCGCCCGAGAGGTCCTCCAGGTACTCGACCCCGGAGCGCAGGTTCGCCTCCGCCCCCCGCAGCGAGCCGCGGGGGGCGGGGTGGTCCGCGAAGTCCACGAAGACCATCGCCGCCCTGAGCGTCCCGACGGCGGGCAGGGCCTGGTCGTCGACGGGGAAGCCGGAGCCCAGGTCGTCGGTGGCGGCGGGCAGCCTGCACCGCGCGGCGTTCGGTTCGGCGGCCGAGGTGGCGGGCGCCGCCGCGAGGCCGGTGACGAGGAGGGCGGTGATCGCCAGTATCGCCGGCGCGGCCGTTCGTCTTTCCTGCAACGTTCTCTCCTCTGTTCTGCGTGACGCAACGTGAGGACGGGGACCGTGCGGGTTGAGCGGGTGTCACGTGTGATATTGCACAGCGAGTCGGAGGCTGTAAACCGTTCGCGCGGCGGTTGTCCGATCGGCTAGACAGAGGGGCCGAGGAGAGGGAGGCAGCCCGGTGGCGATCGCTCCGGTCATCGAGGTAGAGGAGCTGGTCAAGGAGTACCGCCGGCCGCTGCGGATCGAGGGCCCCTTCGGCGGGCTCAGGACCCTGCTGACCCGGCGGCACGTGACCAGGCGGGCGGTGGACGGCGTCTCGTTCTCCCTCGGTGAGGGCGAACTCGTCGGCTACCTGGGGCCGAACGGCGCCGGGAAGTCCACCACCATCAAGACGCTCACCGGCATCCTGCGCCCCACGGCCGGCCGGGTGCGGGTCGCGGGCCTGGTGCCGTGGCGGGAGCGGGAGCGGCACGCCAGGAACATCGGCGTCGTGTTCGGCCAGCGCACCCAGCTGTGGTGGGACCTGCCGCTGCGGGACTCGCTGGAGCTCGTGGGCCGGCTCTACGGCGTCGAACGGGCCAGGCACCGGGCCAACTCGGCCCACCTCACCGAGGTGCTGGGGCTCGGCCCCTTCCTGGACACGCCCGTGCGGCAGCTCTCGCTCGGCCAGCGGATGCGCGGCGACCTGGCCGCGGCCATGCTGCCCGAGCCGCGCATCCTCTTCCTCGACGAGCCCACCATCGGCCTCGACGTGGTGGCCAGGGAGCGGATCCGCGAGTTCATCGCCACCCGCAACCGGCAGGACGGCACGACGATCGTGCTGACCACGCACGATTTGGACGACGTGGAACGCCTGTGCCGCCGCATCGTGCTCATCGACGAGGGGCGCGTCCTGTACGACGGCGACGTCGCCCGGCTCAAGGAGCGCTACGCCCCGCACCGCCGGCTCGTCGTCCAGCTGGCCGACGGCGGCGACTGGCGCGGCCTCGACGTGCCAGGCGTGGAGCGCGATCCGGATCCCGACGCGGGGGCGGAGGCGCGGGCGGTCACGCTGCGCTTCGACCCGGCCCGCGTCCAGGTGGCGGAGGTCGTCGCCGCGGTCCTGGCCCGGCACGCGGTCACCGACCTGTCCCTGATCGAGCCAGGTCTCGAGGGCGTCGTGCACGGCATATACGCGGCCCGCGAGGCGCCGGCGTGACGCCCGGTCAACGGCTCGGCGCCCACCTGGGGATCGCCCGCCTCCACCTCCGCGCGCGGCTCGCCTACCGGGGCGACTTCCTCCTCCGGGCACTCGGGCTGCTGCTCCAGATCTACCTGCTGGCGCTGGTGTGGCGCGCGGTCTACCCCGACTCCGGCAGCGCGGCGGCGCACGGCGGCCAGCAGGTCGCCCTGGCGACCCAACTCGCCTACGTCACCTACGCCTCGGTGCAGAACTGGCTGCTCAACCCGGCGGGCATGGACCCGACGCCGATCCCCCAGCGGGTGCGCGAGGGCAGCGTCGCCATCGACCTGGCGCGTCCGGTCGCCTTCCCCACCCAGATGCTGTCCGCACAGGCCGGCGCCGTGCTCGCCGGGGCACCGTTCGCCCTGCTCGCGCTGCCGTTCGCCGTCCTCGCCGGCGGCGCCCAGGCACCGGCCTCCGCCGGTGCCGCCCTCGCCTACCTGCTGAGCATGGTCCCGGCGGTGCTGAACGCGCTGCTGCTGGCGGTCGTCGTCAGCATGGTCTGCTTCTGGACCCTGGAGGTCGTCGGTGTCTTCATCATCTTCCGCGTCGTGGGCCAGTTCCTCTCCGGGGCCCTGGTCCCGCTGTGGTTCATGCCCTCCTGGCTGGCCGAGCTGACCCGGCTCCTGCCGTTCCAGACCACCACCTACACGCCCGTGGCGCTCTACCTCGGCCAGGTCGAGGGCGCCGGTCCCGTGCTGGCCGCGCTGGCCGTCTCCTGCGGCTGGACCGCGGCCCTGTGGCTGCTCATGCGCCTGGTCTGGTCCCGCGCGCTGCACCGCGTCGTCGTCCAGGGAGGCTGACCCGGCATGTCCGCGGCCAACCCCGTCCCCCGCCACCGCGCCTATCTGATCCTGGCCGGGGCCGCGTTCCGCTCCCAACTCCAGTACCGGGGCAACCTCCTGCTCACGCTCGCCGGCGGCGTCGCCTACCAGGGCGTCGGCCTGGCGTTCCTGTGGGCCGTCACCAGCCGCTTCGGGGAGCTCGGTGGCTGGTCGCTGGCGGAGATCGCGTTCCTCTACGGGATGCGGGTCACCGCGCACGGCCTGCTGATGGTCCCCACCAGCCAGCTCCACAGCCTCGACCTGACCATCCGCACCGGCGAGTTCGACCGCTACCTGGTGCGCCCGGCCGGGCCGCTCACGCAGCTGCTGTGCCGCCAGATCCATCTGCCCACCCTCGGCGACCTGGTCACCGGCCTGGTCGTGCTGACCTTCGCCGCCCACCAGGTGGGCTTCGAGCCCACGCCCGCCGCCCTGCTCCACCTGAGCCTGGCGCTGGTCGGCGGGGCCCTGGTCGAGGGCGCCTGCCAACTCGCCCTGGCCTCCTTCTCGTTCCGCATGCTGTCCAACCTGGCCCTGCGCGGCCTGGTCGACGACATCATGAACACCTTCGGCGGCTACCCGCTGAAGGCCTTCCCCGACACGGCGCGACTCGCCCTGACCTACCTGGTGCCCGTCGCCTTCGTCGCCTACCTGCCGGCCGGCGTCCTGCTCGACCGCACCGAGGGACTGCACGTCGCCCCGTGGCTCGCCTACGCCGCCCCGCTCGCGGGCCCGGTCCTCTACGCCGCCGCCTACCTGCTGTGGCGCGGCCAACTCCGGCACTACGCGAGCTCCGGCACCTGACGCCGACCGGCCCATTGGTCTGTACATGGCTACCTGGGCGTCGTACTGTCCGCCCCGACGCGTCCCCCACCCCCACCGAGGAGCGGACCCCCATGTCCCCGCGCCCCAGGCACCGCCGGCACGCCGCCCTGACCGGCCTGCTCGCCCTCGTCACCGCCGCCGCCGTGGCCACCGCCCCGCCGGCCACGGCGGCGGACACCTGGACCGAGGTCGGCTCGGACCGCGCCGACCCGCTGACCGAGAGCCAGGGACTGGCCTCCGTCGAGGTGCCGGCAGGCAGCGCCAACCGCTACACCGGCATCGGCACCATCCCCGTCGACGTCCGCGCCCGCGGCTGGAACCACGTCGGCGACCCCGACGCGTCCTACGACGGCCACTACATCGAGCCCTACCAACGGGACTCGGGCGACACGAAGATGTTCCGGGTCCAGGCGCCCGACGGCGGCTGGACCGAGTACGTCCACCGGCTCGCCCCCGGCGAGGCCCTGAACAACTCATGGGTCGCCGTCTCGCCCGACGGTCAGTGGATGCTGTCCGGCGAGTACGGCACGATGAACCGGCTGCTGGTCCTCCCGACCCCGGGCGTCAACCCGAGCACCTCGCCGTCGGCCGACCTCCCGCTGGTCTCCACCGTCCGCCTCGACCGCGCCGTGCGCGACGTCCAGGGCTGCGACTTCTCGGGGCCGACCACGCTGCTGTGCTCCTCCGACGACCCGGAGGGCAGCCTGTTCGGCGTCACCAAGCCGCTGCTCGGGATCGACCTCTCCGGACCGCCGAACGGCACGGCCGACGTGTCGGGACGCGTCACGGCGCTGCGCCAACTCCCGCTCCGCAGCGGCTGTTCCGGCGCCTTCGAGGCGCAGGGCGTCGACTACGACCGCCGCACCGGCACCCTGCGCGTCATCGTCATGTCGCCTGGCTTCTGCGTGCTGACGGACAGCATGACCTACCGCCTCACCAGAAGCTGACCCGACCGGGCCTCAGTCGGCCGCGAACTCCCGCAGCACCGGCAGGTACTCCGTCGGAAGCCCGCCGCCGGTCTCGCGGGTCGAGGTCCACACGCAGGGGAATCCCGAGCCGTCGCACTCGGGACCCCACCACAGGGCGACCGAGGCACCGCCGTCACGCATGCCGGTGAGCACCGAGCGGATCGCGGCCGGCGAGCTCTCGTAGCTGTCGGGCCCCAGCGGGGCGTAGAACTCGGACCACCAGACGGGCAGTTCGGTGCGTTCCACGAGCCACTCGCTGACGGCGCGGAACATGTCGCCGGCCCGCTCCGCCGGGGGATGGTGGCCGTCCCTGGTCCGCGACCAGCCGTCGACGGCGAGGAAGTCGGCGCCGGCGTTGTGCTCCAGCCAGTACTCGATGGCGTCCAGGTCACGCTGGTCGACGGTGCCCCAGTCGCCGCTCAGCTCCGAGGGGTGGCTCATCCGCTCGGGGTCCGCGTACACGTTGAGGGAGACGTAGGGGCCGCCGACGACCAGGTCCGGGTCGTGCTCCTTGAGCCGGGTGTAGACCAGGTTGTAGAGCTCGGTGTAGCCCTCGTGGTCCCACCGGTTGCGTTCCTCGTCCCAGAAGCCCTTGAACTCGTTCCACACCTGGAAGTGGCGCACCTGCGGGTAGCGCCGCGCGGTCTCCACCGCCAGGTCGGCGAAGTCGTCGTAGTGCTCGGGGGTGGGCGCCGCGTCCATGTCCCAGTCGTCGGCGTCCTTCATCCAGCCGGGCGCCGAGCACAGGGTGATCACCGGCTCGCCGCCGGTCCGCTCGATGAGGGCGATCCGCTCGTCCAGGCTGGCCCAGTCGTAGACGCCGGGCTCCGGCTCCGGGTTCTCGGCCCCCCAGCCCATCAGGTGCTGGTTCTGCAGCGGCCCGACCGTCTCCAGCAGCGCCTCGGCGCGCGCCCGCGACGCCGGCTCGCCGTCCACGCTCTGCTGGATGTGGGTGATCCCGGCCTGGAAGGTCACCGCGGCCTCCGGCGCCTCCGGCGCGCCCGACGCGCCGGCCGGCGCCGCGACGCCGAGCGCGGCGAACAACGCCACGGCACCCAACGCGCGACCGCGCGCGCGACGACCCGACCGACGACCCGAAGTCTCCACGGCTGAAGGCACGGTTGATCGTAGGACATCACAACCGCCGCCGGACAGAGGTCAGTCGAGAGCCGCAAGACGCTCGGGGCCGCCGCCGCGCCACTGGACCATGAAGAGGGTGGCGTCGTCGCTGGTGTGCCCCTCCCGCTCTCTCCGCAGGGTGTGGGAGAGCCGACGCAGGTACGCCCGCGCCCCCTCCGTCGGCTCCACGCCGAGGCGGTCGACGCAGTCGATGAGCCGCTCCTCGCCGAACGGCGCCCCGTCGCAGAGGCGTTCCTCGATGATGCCGTCGGTGTAGCACAGCACCCGGTCACCGGGTTCCAGCATGTGCTCCCTGACCTTCGGGACCTCGCCGCCGAAGCCGACCGGCAGCGTCGTCGCGCTCTCCAGCTGCGCCACGACCCGGCCGTCGCGGATCAGCAGCGGCGCCGGGTGGCCGGCGTTGACCAGCTCCATCGCGCCGGTGGCGACGTTCACGTGCATCAGCTGCGCCGTGACGAAGTGGTCGGGCCCGAACTGCCGCGAGATGGCGTCGTCCATGAACGCGTACTTCTCGGCCAGGCTGATGAACACCCGGCGCGCGTGGCGGTAGGCGCCGATCGCGACGGTCGCCATGGCGGCGGCGTCCAGGTCGTGGCCCATCGCGTCGATCACCGCTATGTGCAGGATGTTGTCGTTGAGGGCGTAGTCGAAGCTGTCCCCCGCGGCGCGGTAGGCGGGCTCCAGGATGCCGGCCACCTCGACCTGCCGCACGGACATGCTCAACGGCGGCAGCAGCCCCCACTGGATCTCGGCCGACACGCTCATCGGCTCCCGGCGCCTGGCCAGGAAGAACTGGTCCGTGTAGGCGCCCTTGGTGACCAGCATGTCGGCGACCAGGCCGGCGAGCCTGCGCAGCAGGCGCCGGTGGTCGTCACCGACGGTGTCCAGCGTGAGGACCATGACCCCCACCTCGTCGCTGCCGTCCAGCAGCGGCAGGTACATCCGGACGCCGTCCGCCTGCGCCACCTCGACGACCTCCGCGCGCAGGAAGGCCCGGCCGGCCGCCGAGCCGTCCACCGGCTCCGGCTGGGGCACCCGCAGGTTCCTGCCCGGCAGCGGGACCAGCAGCTCCTGGGCGTAGTCCTGGAGCAGGATGGATACGTCCCGGCCGCCGATCGTGGCCACCTCCTCCGCGACCAGCGGAGCCACCAGCTGCGGCGGCATCAGCCGGGCCCGGTCGAGCAGCCGGCCGAGCAGCCGCTCGCCGAAGCTCTCCGACCGGTCCACGCTCTCCTCATCCAAGGCACCCATGGCTGCAAGGTCGCGCGAGGGGCCCGCCCGGCCAGCGCATTACGCCGAAGCACGGCGCGTCGGCGCGGCCCCGACGGCGCGGGGAGCGGTTCTAGGATGGGCGGGTGAGCAGCACGAGCAGCGAGACGGCGGACGCGCCGCACCCGCGGCAGCCCGAGGACGTCGCCCGCCTGGAGGCCGCCGCCGCCGTCCTGGCACTGCTCGCCGACCGCACCCGGCTGGCGCTGCTGGAGCGGCTCGGGCGGGGCGAGGCGGACGTGACCACCCTCACCGAGCACATCGGTGCGGCCAGGCCCGCCGTCAGCCAGCACCTGGCGAAGCTCCGTCTGGCCGGCCTGGTCGCCACCCACAAGGACGGCCGCCGGGTCGTCTACTCCCTGCGCGACGGGCACCTGCGCCGCCTGGTCGACGAGGCACTGAACGTCGCGGACCACCAGCTCCGCTCCCTGCCGCCGCACGACTGAACCGCCGGCCGGCGCGCCGGCCGACCGCTCCCCTCAACGCTCCCCCGGTCCTGGCTCCGGCGTGGTTTCGAGGAGCCGGTCGAGTTCCAGGTACTGCTCGGGGGTGAGCCGCCCGGCGACGTCGAAGCCGAGACGCTGGGCCAGGTCGAGGGTGTGCAGGCGGACGGCGGCCTCCAGCAGCGCGGCGTAGTCGCCGGCCGCGGCGCGAGTGCGCCACCGGGCGGTGACGGCGAGTCCGGCGGCGGCGAACAGCGCCGGCCACCACCAGGCGGCGACGGGCAGGTAGAGCAGGGCCCAGGCGGCGAGTGCGGTGGCACGGCCGAGGTCCTGCCGGGCGGTGGTGAGCTGGACGCGGCTCTCCTCGGGCAGCACGAGCCAGAGGTGCGGCCACACGGTGGCCAGGTCGAGCCGCTGATCGCGCGCGACGCGCACGGCAGCCGCGTGCACCCGGTCCCCGCTCCACGTGGGCCGGTCGGGAAACTCCGGCGCGACGCGCTCCATGTCGCGCCGCGCGGCGTGCCGCTCACCGGCGGGGAGCCGCCGCCCGAGCGCCCTGGCCCGTGCGGCCTCCGCCCGCAGCCGCCGCCAGGCGTCGTGGGCGGCCGTCCACCGGCGCCGCCGGCTCCTCACCCGCCGCGCGGCCAGGGCCCGGAGCGGGCGCGGCCAGGAACGCCACTCGGCGGCCAGCCAGCCGCGTTCGACGACGGAGCCGAGCGCCCGTGCCACGATGCCCACGGACGCCGCCGCGGCCAGCACGGCGCCGAGGACCACGACCTGACCGCCGGCGGTCTCCGTGGCCGGGTGCGCGGCCACCTCGCTGATCCGCTCGCTCAGGCGCGGCACGTCGAACGGGTGACCGTGCCCCAGCTCTCCGGCGACGGCGACCACGACCAGATAGAGCACGCCGGGCAGGACGAGCAGCGACACCCACCGCTCGGCGAGCTTGCTCCCCAGTTCGGACAGCAGGGCTTCCACGGCTAGAGGTGGTCCGCGCGCAGCGGGGCGCCGTCGAACCGGCAGCCCGGTACCGGCGCCGAGCCGATGGGGAACCAGTAACGGGTACAGCGGTCGGTCGGGCACAGGTAGACGGTCTCGGCGAGCTCGGTCTCGCTGATGCCGGTCGGTTGGAGACCACGTGTCGTGGCGTCGTGGTCGGAGTACGCGAGCAGGCCGAGCGCGTCGCCGGATGCCTGGAGCACGGCGTGCAGCACGTCGAGCGGACCGGCGAGACCGGCACCGGCGTCCATGGCGGCCAGCACGTCGTCCAAGGGCCCCGCGCCGTGGCCCGGACGGGCGAGAAGGGCGGCGCGGATCTCGTCGGCGTGCGCGCACACCGCCGCCAACAGGTCTTTCGTCCGCCCCGGTCCGTCGAAGCCCACGCCGCTCACGTCCTCCCCTTCCCCCGCCGGTTCGCAGCCAGGTGGCCAGCATTGCCTGAGTGGTCGCCCAACGGAAGCCCGAGCCACGGAAGTTGCCCCCCCGGGGCGGTGCGACTGCTGCTCCGCGTCGGACGCCGGCCACCCGCCCCGCCACGCGGCGGGCGTCGCCGGGGCCGCCGTCCGCCTGCTGGCCGAGGCGGCGCCTGACCGCGGCGCCCGCCACACGTTCGGCCCGTCCTCGATGGCGACCGGTGGAAAATCGACCAAAACTCGTCTCACGGACATTCACTGCATACCCCCCGTGAGACGAGAAGGAGTTGGAGATGAACGGAAGCTCACTCAGGGCCGTCGGCGCCCTCGGCCTGGCCACCGCGCTCGCCCTCACCCCGGCGAGCCTCGCGCTGGCCGAGGAGACCCCCACCGGCACCCACCACGACGAGGCCGGGGACGGCGACGACACCGGCACGGAGGAGGCCGACGACCTCGAGGCGCAGCTGGAGCGGGTCAGAAGGGCCACGGCCCGCTACCAGAACGTGCGACTGGCGGAGGCCGACGGCTACACGCTCGGCGAGTCCTGCATCACGGGCCTCGGCTACCACTTCGTCCGGGAGGTGGCCGAGAGCCAGGAGGAGTTGGCGATCACCGAGCCCAACTCGATGGTGTACGTGCCGCAGGAGGACGGCAGCCTGAAGCTGGCCGCCGTGGGCTACGTCTCGAAGCGCGAGGCCAGCCTCTTCGGCGAGGAGTTCACCCCGCCGGCCACCCTCCCCTACTACACGCTGCACGCGTGGGTCTGGGAGGAGAACCCCAACGGCGTGTTCGAGCACATCAACCCGAACATCAGCTGCCCCGGCAGGGAGAGCTAGCCGACCGGGTCGGGCCCGTCGGCACCGGCCGGCGGGCCCGGCAGGGCGTGGCAGAGCGCGTCGAGCGCCGCGCCGGAGGCGCGGTCGGGCGGGGTGGCGTAGCCGATGACGAGGCCGTCGCGGGGGTCGTCCTCGTCCTGTGGGGCCTGGGCTACGGCGCCGTGCCGGTCAGCTTCCAGACCTGGATCCTCGGCGCCGCCCCGGACGCCGGCGAGGCCGCGTCCTCGCTGTTCGTCTCCACCTTCAACCTGTCCATCGCGCTCGGCGCGTTCCTCGGCGGTCTCGCCGTCGAGTCGGTCGCCACCACGAGCGTGCTGTGGATCGGCGCCGCACTCGCCGCGCTCACGCTGCCGGTGGCCGTCCTGGCCCGCCGCACGCACTGAACCAGGCCGTCCCCGACTGACCGGTCGTCAGGCGGGCGCCGGCCCCTGCCGCCGGCCACGGTCCCGGGTGGCGCCGTGGCCGGCCGCCGCGTGCCCCGCGCCGCGCCCCTCCGCGCGGGCCACGACACGTCCGCCGTCCACCCGGACCGCGAACTCGGCGCCGTCGTCCACCGGGCCGAGCCCCAGGGCCGCGGGCACCGCGCCGGCCTCGTCCAACACGACGCGCGGACCGGGCAGTTCCCCGGCCGGGAACACCCGCCGCAGGCAGCCGACGAGGTCGACGACGCGCAGTCGGGCCAGCCGCCCGGTCTCGGCCGGGTCGCCCGACACGACGACGATCGTCACCTCGTCGCCCGGCCGCGCCGAGCGCACCGCCTCCTCGGCCGCCGAGAGCCGCGCCACCCCCAGCACGACGAGCACCCCGTCGGCGCCGAGGTCGACCTGGCGCCCGGTGATCTCGTCGCGCGCGCCGCGCGGCGCCGCCCACCGGTCCGCGGTCGGCCGGGCCGGGGCGACGAAGGGCAGGTGCGGCGGCTCCGCGTCGTCCGTGAGGGCGGTGTCGGCCAGGTGCTCGGCGGCGGCGGCCAGGTCGAAGGGGTCGCCGACGCCGGGGGCGCTCTCCGCGAGGCCGGCCGCGCCGTGCAGCAGGGTCAGGGCCAGTTCGGCGCGGCGCGTCATCCGGATGGGCGCCGGGGAGCGCGGTTCGAGCGCCAGGGCAAGCAACAGGGCCTCGAAGCGCAGGAGTTCGGCCAGCGCGGCCCGGGCGGGACCGGTGTCGAGCACGCCGGAGAGCGAACGCAGCCTGAGGTGCCCGCTCGCCGGGGGGTCGCCGGCGAGCGGCAGGCGTTCCAGCCAGACCCGCGCGAAGGCGCCGAGCGCCCGCCCGGCCGAGGCCGGCGGGCGCGCCGGCGGTTCGGCCGCGGCGGCGGCCCGCTCGGCGTCCTCGGCGAGCACCGCCAGGTAGAGCGCGCGCTTGCCGGTGAAGTTGGAGTAGACGGCGCCCCTGGTCAGCTCGGCCCGCTCGGCGATCCGGTCGACCTTGGCCTCCGCGTAGCCGCGCTCGGCGAACTCCGCCCGCGCGGCGACCAGCACCGCCGCACGCGTCCGCTCCTGCTGCTGGGCCCGGGTCAACCTCGCCATCGTGTCCCCTTCCGCTCGCGCCGTGTCATGATACAACCAACATCCGGATGGCATCATCATCCGAAAAACGCGGGCATCGGAAACGCGGGGGCGCCCCGCCGGGCCCGCCGCGACGACCACCGACCGAACCGCACCCCGAGGGACCACCCGCCATGAACCCACCCGACAACCCGACGCCGGACAGCTCCCTGCTGCTCCTGCACGCCCTGCGCTGCGTCGGCACCGCAGGACCCGAGCGGCTCCGCTCGGTCACCGGCCTCGACGAGTCAGACGTCGAGTCCGAGCTCATCGCCCTCGGAATCGAGGGCCTCGTCTCCCGCTACCCCGGCCCCATGCCCGGCTGGTCGCTCACGGAGGCCGGCCGCGCCGCGCACGCCGAGCTGATCGCGCACGAACTCGACGCGGCCGGCGCCCGGGCGGCCGTGACGGCGGCGTTCGACCGGTTCCTGGTGCTCAACCCGGAGCTGCTCGACCTCTGCGCGGCCTGGCAGCTCCGCACCGTCGACGGCGTCGTGACCGCCAACGACCACCGCGACCCGGCCTACGACGCCCGGGTACTCGCCGGGTTCCGCGACCTCGACCGGCGCGCCGTCCCGGTCCGCGCCGAACTGGCCGCGGCGCTGCCCCGCTTCGCCCGCTACGGCGACCGGCTCGCCGGCGCCCTGGACCGCGCCGCCGCCGGCGCGACGGCGTACCTGACCGACGACCTCGCCTCGTACCACACGGTGTGGGCCGAGTGGCACGAGGACCTGCTCGCCACCCTGGGGCTCCGGCGATGAGGTGGATCCGCCCCATCTCCGCCGAGCTCCGGGAACGGCCGGAGACGGTGGGCGGCAAGGCGCTCGGCCTCGCCCTGCTGCACCGCCTCGGGCTGCGGGTGCCGGCCGGGTTCGTCGTCACCGCGGAGGCGTGCCGTGCCTTCCTGCGGGCCGGGCGGCTGCCGGCCGGTCTCCACGACGAGCTGGCGACCGCCGTCGCCGATCTCGAACGCGCCACCGGCCGTGCCTTCGGCGGGCCGCGGCGACCGCTGGTGGTCTCCGTACGCTCCGGGGCCGGCGTGTCCATGCCCGGCATGATGTCCACGGTCCTCGGCCTCGGCCTGACGACCGGGGCCACCGCCGCCCTGGCCGCCGAGACGGGCGACCCGCGGTTCGCCCGGGACTCGCGGCGGCGGTTCCTCACGAGCTTCGCCGCGACCAGTGACGCGCCCGCCCCGGACGACGCGCGCCGCCAGTTGGAGCTGGCGCTGCGCGCCGTGTTCGCCTCCTGGGACGCGCCGCGCGCCCGCACCTACCGCGCCGTGCACGCCATCCCGCACGAGCTGGGCACGGCCGCCGTCGTCCAGGCGATGGTGTTCGGCAACCGCGACGACCACAGCGGCACCGGGGTCGCGTTCAGCCGCGACCCCACCACCGGCGAGCGCGTCCCGTTCGGCGACGTGCTGTTCGGGCGGCAGGGGGACGACGTGGTCTCGGGCCGGTCGGCGACCCGGCCGCTGCGCGAGCTCGCCGCGCGCGAGCCGGCGGTCTGGGCCGAGCTGCTCGACGCCCTGGACCGGATCGAGCGGCACTACCGCGACGCCTGCTACGTCGAGTTCACCCACCAGTCGGGCGAGCTGTGGTTCCTCCAGGTCAGGCCGGGACGGTTCGGCGGCGCCGCCGGGGTCAGGCTCGCCACCGAGCTGGTCGACGAGCGGCTGATCGGGCGGGAGGAGGCGCTGCGCAGGGTCTCGCCCGGGCAGCTGAGGCACGTCCGCACGCCGCGCATCGCGTCGCCCGGGGAGGCCGACGTCTTCGCCAGAGGGCTCGGCGCCTGCCCGGGCGTCGCGGTCGGCCGGGTGGCGACCACGGCGGCCTTGGCGGTGCGCATGGCCGGGGACGCCCCGGTCGTCCTGGTGCGCCCGGAGACCTCCCCTGACGACCTGCCGGGGCTCGCCGTCGCCGCCGGCGTCGTCACCGCCCGCGGCGGGCCGGCCAGCCACGCCGCGGTCGTGGCCCGCGCCCTGGACAGGCCCGCGGTCGTGGGCGTCGCGGGACTCGCCGTCGACGCCGAGGCCGGCACCGTGACGGCCGGCGGCCGGACCCTCGGCGACGGCGACCTCGTCACCGTCGACGGGACCGGCGGCGAGATCGCCCTCGGCCGCCCCCGCGTCGTCGCGCACCCGGCCGGCGACCACCTGCGTCGGCTGCTCGCCTGGGCCGACGACGTCTCGGGCGACCACTCGGCACGCGACGAGGCCGAGCGCCTCGCCGCGGCCCACGCCGCGCTGGCGTCCCGTGCCGAGAGCCGACGCGCGAACTGACGTGAACCGGAACTCGAAGGGAGCTCGGCGATGCCGACTCGACACATCCACCTGGTACGACACGGCGCGGCGGACGCGTTCGGCGAACTGACCGAGGTCGGGCGACGGCAGTCCGAACTGGTCGGGCGGCGGCTGGCCGCGCTGCCGGTCGACGCCGTGTGGCACTCCCCGCTGCCGAGGGCGGAGCGGTGCGCGCGGATCATCGGCGCGTTCCTGCCGGGCACCACCGTGCGGGAGGCGGCCGAACTGGTCGACCACGTGCCGCACGTGCCGGCCGACCCCGGCCCGGCGTGGGCGGCGTTCTTCGACGGGTACGAGGCGGAGGAGGCCGCGGCCGGGGAACGCCTGGCCGCCGCCCTGGTCGCCAGGTTCGCGCGCCCCGCCGAGACCGAGACCCACGAGGTGCTGGTCACCCACGCCTACCCGGTGGCCTGGCTGCTGAGGCACGCCCTGGACGCGCCACCAGCCCGCTGGCTCGGCCTGAGCTGCGGGAACGCGGCGCTGACGGCGATCGAGTACCGCGACGGGCTGCCGCCGACGGTGCTGCTCTACAACGACATGGGCCACCTGCCGGCCGAGCTGCGGTGGACCGGCTTCGGACCCGGCGCGCGCCCCTAGGCCGCGCCGCTAGGCCACCTTGTGTGGGGTTATGTCCTTGCTGAGGCAGGCGGTGCCGTCATCGCCGGCGCGTGACGCCGGTTGGTACCCCTCGCTCTCGTAGAGGCCGATGTTCCGTCGGCTGCGGACGCCGGTGCGGAGCACGATGCGGCGGCAGTTCGGCTCGGCCGCGGCTTCGGCCGTGCGCAACAGCCAGCGGCCCAGTCCCTGGCCGCGCAGGTCGGGTACGACGCCGAGCCGGCCCACGTGCCAGTCGGTGTCGACACGTCGGGTCCGCACCATGCCAAGCAACCGACCGTCCCGCCAGAGTCCCGTGGTGTGCCACGTCGCCAGCCACTCGCCCACCTGTTCCCCTGACTCGCGCAGGGCCGGGACGGTCAGGGTGTCGTTGACAAGGGCCTCGTCCACCCAACAGCACCGCTGGAGCACCGTGACCTCGGGAGCGTCATCAGGGGTCAGCCGCCTCAGGTAGGAACCCGGCAGCGGGCCTGGCGGGAGGCCGGGGCGTACCCGCTCGCGCATCGGCCGTAGGGCGTGTGCGACCCGGACCAGTTCGTCCAGGACGCCGACGGCCGCCCCGGCGAGAGCGGCGCCGGGGCGGACCTTGCCGTCTTCGAGCGCGTCACTGATGCGGATCGCGACGGTGTTACCCAACGGCACCAGGCGCAGCGTGGTCACCACCTGTTTGGCGTGCTGGACCGAGCGCGTCCCCGCGGAGGTGTTTCCGTAGCTGACGAACCCGATCGGTTTCCACGCCCACTCGCGACCGAGGTAGTCGAGCGCGTTCTTCAAGGTCGCCGGCATTCCGTAGTTGTACTCGGGGGTCACCACGAGGAAGCCGTCCGCGGCGTCCACGAGCGTGCTCCACCGTCTGGTGTGTTCGTGCTGGTAGACGCCCGAGGACGGATGCTCCTCCTCGTCCAGGAAGGGCAGGTCGAGGTCACCGAGGTTCACGGGCACGAGCTCGACGTCGAGCTCCCCGGCGCGGGGCTTGAGCGTCTCGGTCAGCCACGCGCCGACCGCCGGGCCGAGGGCGCCGGGTCGGGTGCTGCACACCAGAACGAGGACACGCGGTACCGATTTCGTTGACATGGAAACGAAAATAGGCGATAGATTGGTTACATGTCAATGAAATCCTCGACTGAGCGTGTGCGCTGGCTGACCCCGGACGAGGAGCGGGCGTGGCGGGCCTACCGGCGCATGGTGGTCGCCGTGCAGGCCGCCACGGCGCGTGACCTGAGCGCGGTCGGGCTCTCCGAGGCCGACTACGAGGTGCTCAGCACGTTGTCGGAGCGGCCCGACCACACCAGCACCCTGCGGGAACAGGCCGCCAAGATGCGATGGACCCGCAGCCGGCTCTCCCGGCACGCCACCCGGATGGAAGCGCGCGGCCTGCTGCGGCGTGCACCCGACCCGGCGGACGGCAGGGGCTGTTTCCTCATCCTCACCGACCACGGCCTGGACACCCTCAGGGGTGCCGCCCCGGCGCATGTCGCCTCGGTACGACGCCACCTCATCGACCGACTTTCGCCCGAGGACCTCAGCGCCGTCGAACGCATCGCCCAGAAGCTGGAGGACATCGAGAGCTGACCCGGCGAGCGCGGGCCAGGGGGCGCCCAGGACGGCGGCCGGAGGCCAGAAAGGTGGGCCCTAGGGGCGGGTGAGTCGCTCGACGGCGGCGACGACGAGCGCCGGGTCCTGCTCCCGGGGCTCGGTGTCGAGCGCGCGGTGGATGGTCAGGCCCTCGATGAGGGCGTCCAGCAGCCGGGCGGTGGCCGGGGCGAAGTGGCGTTCCAGGGCGGCGCGGCTACGGGCCATCCACGCGTTGGTCAGCGTGCGGAACGCCGGTTCGCGGGCAGCGAGCGTGTACAGCTCGTGGGTCAGGACCAGGTCACGCCGGGTGCCGGACACGTCCTCGGTGATGATCGCGACGATCGCCCGCCTGGCCGCCTCGGCGTCCTCGGCCTGGGCCATCCGCCGCTCGAACCGGTCGCTGACCGACCGGGAGAAGCGGGCGAACGCCTCGTGCAGCAGCTCGTCCATGCCGGAGAAGTGGTACGTCATCGACCCGAGCGGCACGCCCGCCGCGGCGGCCACCCTGCGATGCGAGGTGCCGGCCACCCCGGACTCGGCGATCACGTCCAGGCAGGCGGAGATGATCCGCTCCCGCCGCTCGGGATCGCGACGACGGCTGCCGCCGGGTGTGTCAGTCATGCCCGTCCTGGATCGACACCGATGGTGACCCGCTCACCGTGGCACACAGTAGCCCCCGCCCCTGGGCACGGTCGTGGTGCTCCGCCCGCGCCCGGTCGTCACCGCCAACGGCTCGGTGCCGCGCCCGACGATCAGCCCGGTCCGGCTGCGCGCCGGGGAGTCGGAGGAGCGGATCACCTCGGTGGCGTCCTGGCAGGACTCGCCGTACCTCACAGCCGCCGAGCGCGCCGCGCTGGTTCTCATCGCCAAGCCGGTGACCGGCCGGTCGTTCACCGACCCGTGCAACTGAGCGCGCCGGCCCGGCAGGGCCCGTCCGGCAGGGCCCGTGCGTTCAGAGGGCACGGACCAGCAGCATGGCGCCCAGCGCGAGCATGGTGGCCGCGACCAGCACGTCCAGCACCCGCCACGCGGCGGGGCGGGACAGCAGGCCGCCGAGGAGCCGGGCGCCGTAGCCGAGGCCGGCGAACCACGCCAGGCTGGCCAGCATCGCGCCGAGCCCGAAGACCCAGCGCAGCGAGCCGCGGTCGGCGGCGACCGAGCCGAGCAGCAGCACGGTGTCCAGGTAGACGTGCGGGTTGAGCCAGGTCAGGGCCAGACAGGTGAGCACCGCGGTGCGGACCGAACCCGCCGCGGCGCCCTCCGCGGTCAGCGCCTGCCCGGCGGCGGGCCGCAGGGCCCGGCGGGCGGCCAGCAGTCCGTAGCAGATCAGGAAGCCGCCGCCGGCCAGGCCGACCACGGTCAGCGCGGGGGGCCACGCGGTGACCACGGCGCCGAGGCCGGCCACCCCGAGCGCGATCAGGACCGCGTCGGAGGCGGCGCAGATGGCGACCACCGGGAGGACCGCCTGCCCGCGCGCCCCCTGGCGCAGCACGAACGCGTTCTGCGCGCCGATGGCGACGATGAGGGACAGGCCGGTGACGAATCCGGCGGTGGCCGCCGGGAGGTACCCACTGCTCATGGGGTCCGACGCTAGGGACCGCCGCGCCATCAGTACAGCTAAGGTTTCTTACCTATCATTAGCGTTCGTGATGACGGATCTGCCCCACGACCAGGTGCGCACGCTGCTCGCCGTCGTCGACGAGGGCACCTTCGACGCCGCCGCGGCGGCCCTGCACGTGACCCCCTCCGCGGTCAGCCAGCGGGTCAAGACGCTGGAGCAGCGGGTCGGGCGGGTGCTGGTGACCCGCACCAAGCCGGTCAGGCCGACGGAGTCCGGGCAGGTGCTGGTGCGGTTCGCGCGCCAGCTGGCCGTACTGGAGCGGGACGCGCGGACCGACCTCGGGATCGCGACCGAGTCGGAGCCGGCCCGGCTGCCGATCGCCGTGAACGCGGACTCCCTCGCCACCTGGTTCCTGCCGGCCCTGACGCGGGTGCCGCGGGACCCGCCGGTCTACTTCGAGCTGCACCGGGAGGACGAGGCGCACACCGCGACGCTGCTGCGCGAGGGACAGGTGATGGCCGCGGTGACCTCGTCGGTCGAGCCGGTCACGGGCTGTACGGTGCGGCCCCTCGGCCTGGCACGGTACCTGCCGGTGGCGAGCCCGGAGTTCGCGGCCCGCCACGTGTCGTCCGGGCCGCCGGAGCGCCGGCTGGCCGAGGCGCCGGTGATCGTCTTCGACCGGCGGGACGAGTTGCAGGACCGGTTCCTCCTGGCCCTCGTGCCCGGCAGCCGGGGCGCCAGCCGGCTCCGGCACCACGTGCCCACCTCGGAGGGCTTCCGCGACGCGGTGGCCGCCGGGCTCGGCTGGGGCCTGGTCCCCGAGCCGCAGGCGGAGCCGCTGCTGCGCTCCGGCGCCCTCACCGAGCTGGCGCCCGGCCGGTGGATGGACGTGCCGCTGTACTGGCAGCAGTGGAAGCTGGACGTGCCGGCCCTCGCGCTCGTCGCGGAGACCGTCGCCAGGGCGGCGGCCGAGTTCCTGTATCCCCAGCCGCCGCTCAGTCGCTGATGGTCCAGGGCATGACGAGCCCGAACTGCCACACGTACACCGAGAGCAGCACGGCGCAGATGGCGAGGCCGATCGAGGTCAGGATGATGTTGCGGCGCCGCACCCGGGGGTCGAGGGCGCGCTGCGCGGCCTCCGTGACCTTGCGCTTGGTCCATCGCAGCACCAGCTGGGCCCAGACGAACTCGGTGCCCCAGATCGCCATCCCGGCGAAGATCACCAGCCAGCCGGGGCCGGGCAGCGGCAGCATGATCACGCCGATCACCACGACCACCAGGCCGAGCAGGAAGACGCCGACCTGCCAGCCCAGGTGGAGGGCGCGGGAGCCCTTCACGAACCTGGGGGCGCGGGAGCCCAGCGGCTTCTCGTCCTTCATGAGCCGGGCGGCCTCGCCGGGGCTGATCTCGCCCGGGCCCATCTCCCCCTGGCCGGGGGACGCCGGGCCGGCGATCCCGTCGGGTTCCCGTACATCCATGTGGCTCATCTCTAAGGTCGACCCCCCTCGATGACGCTGGCGCTGTCCCCCCGAGAATCTCGCCGAGTGACAGCAGGGGCAAGTGGTAGCACCCTCCGTCCAGGCTAAACGGCCGCCCCGGCCACCCCTCAGGTAGGGAACGTTTGCGTTTCTCCCGACCCTCGCTCTACTTTTAGTACGGAACCGTTCCGTACCAAAAAGGAGGCGCGATGCCCGACGAGGCGCCGGCATCCCGGGTCCGCCGGCCACGCATGACGCCGGAGCGGGAGCTGGAGCTCCTGACCACCACCATCGACGTGCTGCGCGAGGTCGGCTACGAGGCCCTCACGATGGACGCCGTGGCGACCCGCGCCCGCTGCAGCAAGGCGACGCTGTACCGCCAGTGGCCGGGCAAGCCGCAACTGGTGGCCGCCGCGCTGTACGCCACCCGCCCGGTGGACGCGAGCACGATCGACACCGGCACGCTCCGCGGCGACCTCCTGGCCTTCGTCACCACGCTCGCCGCCCAGGCGGAGCAGGACACGGCCCTCATCGCCGGGCTCGGCCACGCGACGCTCACCGAACCGGCCCTGCGCCTGGCGCTCAGGGAGTCGCTGATCGAGCCGGAACACGAGCACGTGCTGTCCTTCGTGCGCCGCGCCGTCGAGCGCGGCGAGCTGGCCGGCACTCCGGCCGCCACGGCCTTCCTGCCGCAGCTGCTCTTCGCCGCGCTGTTCACCCGCCGGCTGTTCGAGGACGCTTACGCGGACGCCGACTACCTCGTCGGCTTCATCGACGGCGCCGTCCTGCCCGCCCTGCGGAACAGCTGACCCGTACCACCCACCCCCCGTTGGAGCCCTCCGTCATGTCTCGCACCGCAGCCGACGCCCCCGTCGGCCCCGCCCCGGTCGCCCCCACCGACGCGCCCGCGTCCCGGCGCCGCTGGTGGATCCTGGTCGTCATCGGGATCGCCCAGCTCATGGTGGTCCTCGACGCCACCATCGTGAACATCGCGCTGCCCTCGGCCCAGCAGGACCTCGGGTTCACCGACGGCGACCGCCAGTGGGTGGTCACCGCCTACGCCCTCGCCTTCGGCAGCCTGCTGCTCCTCGGCGGGCGCATCGCCGACCTGTTCGGCCGCCGGATCACCTTCCTGACCGGGCTCGTCGGCTTCGCCGCCGCCTCCGCCCTCGGCGGCGCGGCCGGCAGCTTCGAGGTCCTCATCGCCGCCCGCGCCCTCCAGGGCGTCTTCGGCGCCCTGCTCGCGCCCGCCGCGCTCTCCCTGCTCACCACCACGTTCACCGACGCCAGGGAGCGGGCCAGGGCGTTCGGCGTCTACGGCGCGATCGCCGGCGCCGGCGGCGCGATCGGCCTGCTGCTCGGCGGGGTGCTCACCGAGACCCTGGACTGGCGCTGGACCCTCTACGTCAACCTGGTCTTCGCCGTCGCCGCCTTCGTCGGCGGGGCGATCCTGCTCCAGCGCACCGCGAGGGACCGCTCGGCGACCCTGGACGTCCCCGGCACCCTGCTGGTCTCCACCGGTCTGTTCGCCGTCGTCTACGGCTTCTCCAACGCCGAGTCCCACGACTGGGGCCACGTGGCCACCTGGGGCTGCCTGTTGGCCGGCGCCGGGCTGCTCGCCACCTTCACCTGGTGGCAGACGAGGGCCGCCCACCCGCTGCTGCCGCTGCGCGTCCTGCTCGACCGCAACCGCGGCGCGTCCTTCCTCGCGGTGCTGATCAGCGGCGCCGGCATGTTCGGCGTCTTCCTCTTCCTCACCTACTACCTCCAGGCGAGCCTGTTCTACACGCCCATCGAGACCGGCCTCGCCTTCCTGCCCATGGTCGCCGGGCTCATGATCACCGCCACGCTCTCCACCGGCGTCCTGGTCCCCCGCTTCGGCCCCCGGCCGATCGTCCCGCTCGGCATGGGCGTCGCCGCCGCGGGCCTCGTCTGGATGACCGGCCTCGACCTCGGAAGCGGCTACGCCGCCCACGTCATGCCGCCGCTGGTCATCACGGGCCTGGGCATGGGCCTGGTCATGGCCCCGGCGATGAGCCTGGCCACCAGCGGGGTGGCCGCCGAGGACGCCGGCGTCGCCTCCGCGACGGTCAACACCATGCAGCAGATCGGCGGCTCCATCGGCACCGCCCTCCTCAACACGCTGGCCGCCAGCGCCGCCACCGACTACCTGGCCGGCAAGGACCCCCGCGACCCGGCCGTCATGGCCCAGGCCCAACTGGAGAGCTACGCCACCTCCTACTGGTGGTCCGCCGCCTTCTTCGCCGCCGGACTCGTCGTCAGCGCCCTGCTCTACCGCCGCGGCCGGGTCGCTGAGGACCCCGACGCCGCCCCGGTCATCCACATGTGACACCCGGACGCCGCTCCGCCCGCCCACCCGGCGGGCGGCGGCGCCCGGTTGGTCGCGAAAGCACATGTACGGCGGGCTAGTTACCTCAGGAAACGCTCAAGAAGCGACGGAGACCATTCACAGCCGAGAACGCCGCTCGCTAATCTCGCGCCACAAATTCGTCGCACCACGCGCCCGTTGACGCCTCGGCAGCTCTCGCAGCCCGCCGACGCCCGCCCCGGGCCCGTGGCAGAACAGGGAGCACCTCATGCTCAAGCTCCGCAGGCCCGCGAAGAGGACCGTGCTGCGCGCCGGCGCCGTCCTCGCCGCGGCCGTCGCCCTGCCCGTCCTGGCCTCCCCCAGCGCGCAGGCCATCGACTGGGACCACACGCTGCACACCGACGACGCGGACCCGGGCGGCCGCCTGCGGTTCGAGGCCCTCGGCGACATCGTCCAGATCTGCGACATCGAGGCCGACGGCTGGGCCGTCGAGGTCGAGGTCTACGACACCGTCCACGGCTACAACGTCGACGTGTTCAGCGTCGGCGGCAACGGCAACTGCGTCGACCACGACGTGGACGACGGCCACAACCTGGTCGAGGGCCGCTACTACACCTTCACCGTCTCCCTGGTGCACAGCGGCGGCCTGAACCAGTACCACGACTACGCCACCTGGAAGGCCTGACCCCTTCCCCCGCCGTGGCCACCCCGCCCCTTCCGCTCCGGGGTGGCCATGGCCGGGCCCCTCGCCCTCCGGTTAACCTGACAGGCATGGGCGAAACCCTCGATTCGGACGCCAGGCGCCGCATCCGGGAGAACCGGGAGAACTGGGACGCGCGGGCGCCCGTGCACGCGGAGAGCGACTTCTACAGCCTGCGCGACCGCCCCGCCGCCGCGCGGTTCCACCCCCGGGAGTGGGAGGACTTCGGGCCCCTCGAAGGGCGTTCCGTGCTGCACCTCCAGTGCCACAACGGCGTGGAGACCCTCGCCTTCGCGCAGCGGGGCGCGGCGCGGGTCACCGGCCTCGACTTCTCCGGGGCCAGCCTCGACGTGGCCCGGCGGAACGCCGAAGCGGCCGGGGCCGCCGTCGAGTTCGTCGAGGCCGACGTGTACGACGCCGGGGCGGCGCTCGGCGGGCGGACGTTCGACCTGGTGTACACCAGCCGCGGCTCGTTGATGTTCCTGCCCGACCTGCGGGCCTGGGCCGAGGTGGTGACCGGTCTGGTGGCCCCCGGCGGACTGGCCTACGTGATGGAGTTCCACCCGGTGCTGAACTCCCTCGGCCGGCCCGGCGTCCGCCGCCTGGACGACCCGCTGGTGCTGCGCCACGACTACCTGTCGGGCGGGCGGCCGACCACGTTCGACTCCCGCCGGACATACGCGCCCTCGCGGCGCGGCGCGCTGGTGGAGGGCGCCACCGTCAGCCACGAGTGGGCGCACACCGTCGTCGACGTGATCGTCGCGCTGGGCGGGGCCGGCCTGGACGTGGACGTCGACCGGACGTGGGAGACGGACTGGGACGTGCTGCCACGCTGGGAGGGCATGACGGAGGTGGCCCCCGGCTGGTGGCGCAGGCCGGACGACCAACTGCGGGTCCCGCTGCTGTACGCCACCGCCGCCAGGCGGCGAGCCGGGGCCTGATCTCCCGACAGCCTGGTGCGGTCGCGACTTCGGGGTGCCGAGCGGGATGCCGAGCCGTTCGGCCAGCCGGTGGGAACCGCCGTCGACCGGCGCGTCCGGGTCCTCGGCCCGGGCTCCCGTCGAGTCGGCGACGGTCGGCTCCGCCGTGCCGGGCACCCGCTCCGGGGCGCCGGCGCCGCGGCCGCGTCAGCGGCCTACGTTGAGGCGCCGTCAGATCTCCTTGTCCTCCGCGGGCAGCCTGACCTCGACCCGCCCGTCCACGACCCGGGCCTCGAACGCCGGCTGAGGGGCCGTCGCCGGCCCGGTGACGTTCCAGCCGTCGGTCAGCCGGAAGGTGCTGCCGTGCCAAGGGCACCGCACGCACCCCTCGGCGACCTCGCCCTCGGACAGCGGGCCACCCATGTGGTTGCACCGGTCGGCGAGCACCCGCAGGGTGTCGGCCGTCTCCCGGAAGACCAGGACCGGGACGTCGAGCACGGTGGCGGTGGCCGGGGCGCCGATCGGGAAGTCGTCGAGGGCGCCGAGCGGGTGCCAGCCGGGCTCCAGCGCGGCGGCGACCTGGTCGGCGTGATTGGCGCCGGCGGCCTGGCGGTAGGCGAGGTGCCCGCCGAGGGCGCCGCCCAGGCTGACGGTGGCCAGACCGGCGTAGCCCCAGGCGCGGCCCGCCATGCGGCGGCCCCGCAGCCGGGCCGACAGGGAAGCGGTGTACATGGCGACGGCGGCGACGTTGGTCGCGGCGTGCACCAGGCCGACGCGCAGCTGCGGCTTGCGCAGTTCCGCCCAGTCGGCCAGGCCGGCGAGCGCGGCCGGGGCCGCCGCGGTCAGCCCCGCCGCGACCAGCAGGCCCGCGGCGCGCCGGCGGCCCGGCAGCAGGTCCAGGACCGCCGCCGACATCCAGGTGCCGATCGGGATCTGGACCATCGCGGGATGCGCGGGGTGACCGAGCCAGGTGCCGTGCAGGGCGTCCCGGAACCCGGCCGGCATGGCGCGCACCGCGCCACGCAGCGGGGGGATGAGCGGGTCGGCACGGCGCGAGCCCTCGACCCGGTCCATCGCGGACAGCACCGGGCCCGGGCGCTCCGGGCTGGCCACCAGGTCGCGGAGCAGCCCGCTGAACACCTGCGAACCACTGAACAGTGAACCTCGGGAAACGGCCATTGCCGCCGAGTTCCCCCCGGCCCGGATCCCAAACGCCGCCGGCCCGGACCGGGCGCGGCCGGCGTCACCAGCGGACGGGGAGCTCGTGGGGGCCGCGGACGACGATGCCGGGGTGCCAGGGGACGGCGTCCGGGTGGGTGTCGAGGGCGAGGTCGGGGGCGCGCTCCAGGAGGGAGCGCAGCGCGACGCGGGCTTCGAGGCGGGCCAGCGGGGCGCCGAGGCAGTAGTGGACGCCGTGGCCGAACGCGAGGTGGCCACGGGCGTCGCGGTGGATGTCGAAGCGGGTGGGGTCGGGGAAGCGGTCCGGGTCGCGGCCGGCGTCGGCGATGACGGGGAGGACGAGGTCGCGGTGCGGGATGACGGTGCCGGCGATCTCGACGTCCTCGGCGGCGAACCGGGCGGTGGCGGTCAGGACCGGGCCGTCGTAGCGCAGGATCTCCTCGATCGCGTCGTCCAGCAGGGCCCGGTCGGCGCGCAGCGCCGCGAGCTGGTCGGGGTGGCGCAGCAGGGCGAGCACGCCGTTGCTGATCAGGCCCACGGTGGTCTCGTGGCCGGCGATCAGCAACAGAAAGCACATGGCGAGGAGTTCCTCCTCCGACAGCTGGTCGCCGTCGCTGTCGGCCGTGTGCAGCAGGGCGCTCAGCAGGTCCTCGCCCGGCTCCTTTCGCTTGGCGGCCACCAGCCCGGCCAGGTACTCGGTCATCACGGCCCGCGTCTTCGGCATCTCCGCCAGGCCGCCAGCCGTCAGGGCGCGGGACCAGTCCCGGAAGCGCTCGTGGTCCAGGTGCGGGACGCCGAGGAGTTCGCAGATCACGGTGATCGGCAGCGGGAAGGAGAAGGCGGTGACCAGGTCGGCGCGCCGGTCGGGAGCGGCCAGCATGGTGTCGAGCAGCGCGTCGGTGATCTCCTGGACGCGCGGCGCCAGGGCCGCGATCCGGCCCGGGGTGAACTCGCGCGCGACCAGAGCGCGCAGCCGGGTGTGCACGGGCGGATCGGAGTTCAGCAGGTGCGCGCCCGCCCGTTCCGGTCCGGTCTCGCCCGGGCCTTCGGCGAGGACCTTGACGAGCCGCGGATCGGTGAGCGCGGCGCGCGCCTCCCGGTGGCCGACGACGAGCCAGCCGTGGCAGCCGCCGGGCAGCCGGGCGTAGTGCACCGGGCCCCGTTCGCGCAACGTGGCGAAGTACGGGTGGGGGTCGCGGGCGAAGTCGTCGCCCTCCGCCGCCAGATCGACGATCGTCCGTGACTCCGCCACATGCGCTCCCTGGTTGCGAGATGTCCGTTTTCCCCCGGAAGGGTAGCCGCACCGACCGAGGCCCGGTGACCATTCGCGGCAGCACCCACCTCGGTCCCCGCTACAGCAGCTTGTCGAGGGTGATGGGCAGGTCGCGGATCCGGATGCCGGTGGCGTTGAAGACGGCGTTGCCCACGGCGGCGGCCGAGCCGACGGTGCCGATCTCGCCGAGGCCGCGGGCGCCGAGGCTCCTGGTCCCGACCTCCCCGCCGTCCTCGCCGAGCGGCCCGGTGAGATGCGGGTCGGGCCGGTCGAGGAGGTGCACGTCGATGTCGGGGATGTCCGCGTTCACGGGCACCAGGTAGTCGGCGAGCGTGCTGGCGGCCAGCCGCCCGGTGTCGGGTTCGAGGGGGTTGTCCTCCAGCAGGGCGCCCGAGATGCCGAAGATGACACCGCCGACGATCTGACTCCGGGCGGCCCGGGCGTTGATGGTGCGCCCGGCGTCCACGACGGTGGTGAACCGGGTGACGCGGATCTCGCGGGTGAACCGGTTGACCCGCACCTCGCAGAAGTGGGCGCCGAAGGTGTGGTAGCTGTATCCGGGGGGATTGCCCTCGGGCTCGGAGGCGGTGGCGTCGACGCCCCGCGATCCGAGGGCCCTGAGCAGCTCGCCGAAGGTCATCGAGCGACCGTTCCCGTGCAGTCGGCCCTGCTCGTAGCGCAGGTCCTCGGCGTTCGCCCCATGCCACGGCGAGCCGGAACGGGTCACCGCGAGCTGCTTGAGCGCGTCGATCGTGTCGCGGGCGGCCGCCACGACCGCCGGGACCGTGCTGTGCGTGGCGCCGGAGCCCACGGCGGGTGCGCCCGGGGGCAGCGCCGAGTCACCGATCTCGGGGGCCACCCGCTCAAGCGGGAGCCCCAGGGCGTCGGCGCCGGCGACCGCCACCATCGTCCACCCACCGGTGCCCAGGTCCGAGGTCCCGGTCGACACCACCGCGGTGTCGTCGTCGAGCAGCCGGATCCTGACGCTCGCGGCCTGGCGGGTCGCCGGGTACGCCGCGCTGGCCATGCCGGTGCCGAACAGCCACTCCCCGTCGACGCGCGCCCGGGGCGTGGCGCTGCGGGCCGACCAGCCGAAGCGTCGTGCGCCGTCGCGGTAGCACTCGTCGAGGTGCTTGCTCGACCACGGGTGGCCCGTGGAGGGGCTGACGGTGGCGTAGTTGCGCAGTCGCAGCTCGACGGGGTCGACACCGGTGGCGACGGCCAGTTCGTCCATCGCCGTCTCCAGGGCGAACGCCCCGGGGGCCTCGTTGGGCGCCCGCATCGCCCAGCTGCTCGGCATGTCGAGGATGACCCGCTGCGGGTTGATGCGCAGGTTGGGCGTGTTGTAGAGCGTGTCCGAGGTGGAGTGGCCCGGGATCAGGTTCCAGCCACCGGCGGCCGGCATCTCGGCGACGCTCTCGTGGCTGATGGCGTTGAGGACTCCGTTGCGGGAGGCACCCAGCCTGACCGTCTGGGTGAGGTGCGGGCGGTGGCCGACCAGGGTGAACACCTGTTCCCTGGTGAGGGCGAGCTTGACGGGACGGCCAAGCTCCCGGGCCGCCGCGGCGGCGACCGGGGCCTCGCTCCACACGATGACCCGGGACCCGAAGCCGCCGCCGACGTACCTCCCGATCAGCCGGACCTGCTGGGGGAGGACGCCGAGCCGCTGGCTCAGCAGGATCGTGAACGGCGTTGGCATCTGCGCGCCGGCGTGGACGGTCACCCGGTCGCCGTCCCACTCGGCGAGGACGGTGTGGGGTTCCATCGCGACGTGGTGCTGCACCGGCTGCTCGAAGTCGGCCTCCACGACGACTTCGCTGGCGGCGAGCGCCTCGTCGATCGACTCGACGCCGGGGGCGAGGATCGTGACGCTGCTCGGCTCCCCGCTCGACGTGGGGCCGGACGGCTCGCGGGGTCCGTCCGCGAGGGAGGAGCGCGGTGGCTGCGCGTCGTAGGTGACGGTGATCAGCGCCGCGGCGTCGCGCGCCTGCTCGACACTCTCGGCAACGACCACGGCGATGATCTGGCCGTGGTAACGAACGGTCGTGTCCTGCAAGGGGAGGTAGTTCTCGCCGAAGAAACTGAACTCGGGTGCGAGCGGGTACAGCCTCAGGCGCCCGTCTCCCGCGACGTACACGCGCAGGACTCCGGGAGCGGCCAGCGCGGCGGCGGTGTCGATGGAGCGGATCGTGCCCCTCGCGACCGTGCTGGTGACGACGTGGGCGTAGGACATGTTGGTGGCCGGGTAGTCACCGGAGTACCGTGCGGCTCCGGTGACCTTCAATCGGCCGTCGACGCGGGCGACTTCACGCCCGACTGGGGAGACGGTCATCCTGACTCCTGACTGCTGGGAACGGCGCCCGCCAGCGGACGCCGGGGCGGTGGATGGGCAGCGTCCCGGTGCGTAGCGGCGCCCCGGTGCCGCCGTGCCGGTGGGCGACGATCTCGGCCGCGATCGACAGCGCGGTCTCCTGCGGGGTGCGGGCGCCGAGGTCGAGGCCGATCGGCGAGTGCAGCCGGCCGAGTTCGTGGTCGGTGAGGCCGGCCGCGCGCAGCCGCGCCAGACGCTCCTGGTGGGTGCGGCGCGACCCCATGGCCCCGACGTAGGCCACCGGCAGTCGCAGCGCGGCGGTGAGCAGCGGCACGTCGAACTTCGGGTCGTGGGTGAGCACGCAGACGACCGTCCGGCCGTCGAGCCGCTGCGACTCCAGATAGCGGTGCGGCCAGTCGACGACGACCTCGTCGGCGTGCGGGAACCTGTCGGGGGTGGCGAACGTGGCCCGCGCGTCGCAGACGGTCACCCGGTAGCCCAGGAAGGTGCCGAGTCGGGCCAGCGCCGCCGCGTGGTCGATGGCGCCGAAGACGAGCATCCGCGGTGCGGGGGCGTTGCTCTCCACCAGCAGGGCCATCGGCTCCCGGCAGTGGCTGTCGGCCACGCCGAGCTCGACGGTGCCGGTCCGCCCGGCGTGCAGGGCGGCGGTGGCGTGGGCGGCGGCCACCCGGTCGAGTCGTTCGTCGCCGAGGGTCCCCTCGTGGGGCCGCTCGGGGCGCACGACGATCGCCTTCCCAAGGTGGGCGTCCGGCCCACGGACGATCGTGGCCACGGCGACCGGCCTGTCCTGCGCCGCGTCGGTGAACGCCTGCCCGAGGTGCGGCTCGGCGCCGGGGTCGTGGTGGCGCAGCAGGAGCTCGATCGTGCCGCCGCAGGTGAGCCCGACGCCGAGCGCGTCGGCGTCGGTGTAGCCGAACCGCACCGTCCTGGGCCGACGGTCCCCGGCCAGCATCTCCTGGCAGGCCTCGTGGACGGCGGCGTCGACGCAGCCTCCGGACACGTTGCCCAGCACGGCGCCGCCCGCGTCGACGACGAGCGACGAACCGGGCTGGCGGGGAGCGCTGCCGGCCACGTCCGTGACCGTGGCGGCCACGAACGGGGTCCGGGCGCGGACCCGTGGGAGGAGCTCGGCGGCGAGTTCAAGCATGACCGCCGCCCTCGCGGACGGTGGGGTGCCGGTCGGTCATCGCCGCTCCCCCAGGACGGTGAGGGCGCGGACCAGCGTGCGCCGCAGCAGCGCGCGCTTGTACTCGTTGTGCTCCAGCGTGCTGGAGCCGTCCGCGGCGCCGCGGACCGCCGCCTCGTAGGTGGCCTCGGTGGCGCGGCGGCCGGTCAGGGCCCGTTCGACGGCGGGCAGGCGCCATGGCCTGGTGCCCACCCCGCCCACGGCGATCCTGGCCTTCGCGATGGTGTCGCCGCGCATCTCGAGCGCGACGGCCGCCGAGGCGAGGGCGAACTCGTAGGACTGCCGGTCGCGGATCTTCAGGTAGACCGAGTGCGCGGCCCACGCCGAGCGGGGGACGGTGATGCCGGTGACGAGTTCGCCGGGGCGCAGCACGGTCTCGACGTGGGGTGTGGCGCGGGGAAGGGCGTAGAACCCGTCGAGCGGCACGGTCCGGCTGCCGCGCGCCGAGGCCAGGTGCACCTCGGTGCCCAGCGCCACCAGGGCGACGGCCAGGTCGCTGGGGTGCGTCGCCACGCAGTGCTCGCTGGTGCCGAGGATCGCGTGGGTGCGGTTCACCCCGGTCAGCGCCGAACAGCCGCTGCCGGGCTCCCGCTTGTTGCAGGGCGTCGTGACGTCCCGGAAGTAGCCGCACCGGGTGCGCTGCAGCAGGTTCCCCCCGATGCTCGCCATGTTGCGCAGCTGCGCCGAGGCGCTCAGCTCCAGCGCCTCGGCGATCACCGGATAGTGCCGCCGCACGGTGGGGTCGGCGGCGACGTCGCTCATCCGCTCCAGCGCTCCGACGTGCAGCCCCTGGCGGTCGAGGGTGATACCGCGCAGCGGGAGCCCGTTGATGTCCACCACGTGGGCCGGGGTCATCACTTCGAGCTTCATCAGGTCGACCAGGGTGGTACCGCCGGCCAGGAAGGCGGTGTCCGCCCCGGCACGCGCGTGGGCGTCGCGGACCGAGCGGGCCCGGGTGAAGGTGTAGGCCCGCATCAGCGCATCGCCTCCCGCGCGTCCCGGATCGCGTCGACGATGAACGGGTAGGCGCTGCACCGGCAGATGTTGCCCGACATGCCCTCGCGGATCTCGTCGTCGGAGTTCGCACGGCCCTCTTCGACCAGGGCGACGGCCGACATGATCTGCCCGGAGGTGCAGAAGCCGCACTGGAAGGCGTCGTTCTCGACGAAGGCCTGCTGCATCGGGTGTAGCCGGTCCCCGTCGGCGAGCCCCTCGATCGTGGTGACCTCTCGGCCGTCGGTGGTGGCCATCAGCGTCAGGCACGACAGCACGCGTCGGCCGTCGACGTGCACGGTGCACGCCCCGCACTGGCCGCGGTCGCAGCCCTTCTTCGTGCCGGTGAGATCCTCCAGCCGCTCGCGGAGCGTGTCGAGGAGGGTGGCCCGCGGGTCGACCCGCACCGTGACCGGTTCGCCGTTGACCGCGACCCGGACCGCCACGAGCCCGTCGCCCTCGGCGGCGGCGGCCGGCGTGGCGTCCGCCACGGTCGCCAGCAGCGGGGCCGCCGTGGCGGCGGCGACGGCACCGCCGCCCAGAAACCCTCGCCGGGACACGCCCGACCGGCCGGGGGCCGCGTCATCCTGTGGGTTCATCGCATCTCCTGGGATCGGTTCGCTTCCCTCCCAGGCTGACCAACCAGCCCGACGGCAGCCAGGACCCGCCGATCCGAGGCTGGGCGCCCCGGTCCCTTCGGGGGCGTCAGCGCAGCGGCTGCGGACCGAGGACGGACAGCAGCTGCAGCTTCTCGTGGCTCTCGCTGCCGGGAACGGCGGTGTAGACGAGGAGCGAGTGGCCCTGGGCCGGATCGACCAGCTGCTGGCAGTTCAGCTCGAGTCTGCCGACCTCGGGGTGGATGAAGCGCTTCACCTCGTTGGGTCGAACGCCGACCTCGTGGTCGTTCCACACCTGCCGGAACTCCTCGCTCCGGGCGAGGAGCAGGTCGGTCAAGTAGGCCGCCCGGGAGCCGGGGCCTCGCAGGGTGAGGATCTGGCGCAGACCGGAGGCCCACATGCGGGTGAGGAACGGATGGTCCTCGGGCGCGTAGCGGTCCCGCATGGCGGGGTCGGTGAACCACCGGTAGCCGATGCTGCGGGCCGGGCCCGTGTAGCCGGTCAGGTCGCCGGTGAGCGCCACGCCGAGCGGGGTCTGCCGCAGCGTCTCGCCGAGTTCGGTGACGATCTCCGCCGGCGTGTCGTCCAGCCGGTCGAGGATGCGCAGCATGCCGGGGCTGATGTGCTCGCCGGCTCCGCCCCGGGCGGGCGGGTTGTGCCCGGCCAGCCGGAACAGGTGGTCGCGCTCGTCGAGCGAGAGGTGGAGTCCCTGCGCGATCGCGGCGATCATCTGCTCGGACGGCCTGGGCCCGCGCTCCCTTTCGAGGCGCGCGTAGTAGTCGGTCGACATGTGGCAGAGCGCCGCCACCTCCTCCCGCCGCAGCCCTCCGGTCCTGCGGCGTTGGCCACGCGGGAGGCCGACGTCCTCGGGTTGCAGGGACTCCCGGCGGCGCCGGAGGAACTCCGCGAGGCCGGTCCGATCGATCATCATTCGTTTTCCTCCCTCGGCACTGCTGTCCTTCCTACCGCCCCGGTCTCCGCGGAGCCACGGCTCGCCGATCCCCCCTTTCCCGGCCCCGCCGCCGAAGGGGGGATCGGCGAGCCGTGGATAACGCGGCCCTTAATCCGCGGCCGGGGAGGTTCGAGCATGGACTCAGACGCCGATCCGCGGCGGATTCGCCGCCGGAACGAAGGAGACCGCTCATGGCTCGGAACATCGACATCACCATCCCCGACCTGTCGGGGAAGCTCGCCGTCGTCACCGGCGCGAGCGACGGCATCGGGTTCGTCATCGCCACCCGCCTCGCCGGAGCCGGCGCGGAGGTGATCATCCCGGCCCGCAACCCCGCCAAGGGCGAGCAGGCCGCCGACCGCCTCCGCGGCCTCGTCCCGGGCGCGAGGATCACCACCCGGACCCTCGACCTGGCCTCACTCGACTCCGTGACCGCCCTCACCGACCAACTGGTGGGCGAGGGCCGCCCCATCCACATCCTCATCAACAACGCCGGCGTGATGCACCCGCCCAGCCACCAGACCACGAAGGACGGGTTCGAGCTGCAGTTCGGCACCAACCACCTCGGCCACTTCGCCCTCACCCAGGGGCTGCTGCCGCTCCTCAGCGCGGGCAGGGCCAGGGTCACCCACCAGACGAGCGTCGCCGCCCGCAGCGGCGGGATCAACTGGGACGACCTCAACTGGGACCGCGACTACGACGTGATGAAGGCGTACCGTCAGTCGAAGATCGCCGTCGGACTGTTCGCCCGCGAGCTCGACGCCCGCAGCGCCGCGGCGGGTTGGGGCATCACCAGCAACCTCTCCCACCCCGGGGTCTCGCCCACGAACCTCCTCTCCGCGCAGCCCGGGATGGGGCGGCCCACGGACACCCGGGAGGTCCGCCTGATCCGCGTGCTCTCCCGCATCGGTGTCGCCGGCACCCCCGGCACCGCCGCCCTGCCCGCGCTGCTGGCCGCGACCGGCCCCGACTCGCGGGGCGACCAGTTCTTCGGCCCCAAGGGACTCGGAAACGTCGGCGGCGCCCCCGCCGAGCAGCGACTCTGGGCCCCGCTGCGCGACATGGCCGAGGCCCACAAGGTCTGGGAAACCTCCGAACGGCTGGTCGGCGCCGCGTTCCCCGCCTGATCCGGGGAAGCTGGTTCCCGACCGACCGCCGCACACGAAGGAGCGCACCGTGACCGCAAGCACCGACCTCCTCCTCGACGCGTACGGCCGAGTCCGGGACCTCGTCGACGACGTGGTGGACGGCCTCAGCCCCGAGGAGCTCGCCACCCGCCTCGACGAGGGCGCCAACTCCATCGCCTGGCTCGTCTGGCACCTGGCCCGGGTCGAGGACGACCACGTCGCCGACGTCGCCGGCACCGAGCAGGTGTGGACGGCGGCGGGCTGGCACGAGGCGTTCGGCCTGCCCTTCGGGCCCGGCGTCACGGGGTACGGGCACGGCCCCGAGGAGGTGGCGGCGGTGCGCGGCCTCGACGCCGACGCGCTGCGCGGCTACTACGGCGCCGTGCACGAGCGCAGCGCCGCGTACCTCTCCGGCCTGACGGACGCCGACTTCGCGCGCGTCGTGGACACCTCGTGGACGCCGCACGTCACCCTCGGGGTCCGGCTGGTCAGCGTCGTCAACGACGCCACCCAGCACGTCGGGCAGGCCGCGTTCGTCCGCGGCGTGCTGCTACGACGCCGCGGCTGATCCCCCGGCCCGTCCGGTGGAACCGGTCAAGTCCCCGCGCACGTCCCGTGATACTGATCGGTAAAACCGAGGAAACATCGGACGGACGACGACGAGGGCCGGGGACACGTTGAAACCACTGGAGCCGGGCGATCCGCAGACACTGGGTCAGTACCGGCTGTTGCGGACGCTGGGCGCCGGTGGCATGGGGAAGGTCTTCCTCGGGCGTTCGGCCCAGGGCCGGACCGTCGCGGTGAAGCTCATCCACCCGCAGCTCGCCCTTGACCCGGACTTCAGGAGCCGCTTCCAGCGGGAGATCGCCGCCGCGCGGCGGGTGGGCGGCGAGTGGACCGCGCCCGTGCTCGACTTCGACACCGAGGGGGAGATCCCGTGGGTCGCCACGGGATACATCGCGGGCCCGGCGCTGCACGACATCGTGACCCAGTTCGGCGTGCTGCCGGAGCGCACGCTGTGGCGGCTGGCCGAGGGACTGGCCCTCGCGCTGACGGCCATTCACGACAGCGGCCTGGTGCACCGCGACCTCAAGCCGTCGAACGTGCTGGCCACGGTGGACGGCCCCCGCGTCATCGACTTCGGCATCGCCCGCGCCGTCGGCGGCAGCGTCCTCACCAGGACCGGAACGGTGATCGGCTCGCCCGGCTACATGTCCCCCGAGCAGGTCAGAGGCGACACGCTGGGCCCCGCCAGCGACGTCTTCAGCCTGGGCGCGACGCTGACCCACGCCGCCACCGGCGCCGGCCCCCACGACACCGAGGACGGCGCGGCCCACGCGCTCATGTACCGGGTCATCAACGAGCCGCCCAACCTCGGTCAACTCGCCGGCCCGCTGCGGGAACTGGTGACCGCCTGCCTGGCCAAGAACCCGGGGGAACGCCCGACACCCCGCGAGATCGCCGCGGCGGCAGGCGCCCACCGCACCAGCGGCCCCTGGCTCCCCGCGAACCTGACCGACCAACTGCTCCGGGACACGGTGCAACTGCTGTCCATCGAGGAGCCCGCGCGGGCCCCGGCGGCCGACACCCCACCGCCGACGCCGTCCACCCCTCCCCCCACCCCAACGCCCACGCCCACCCCCACCGCGCCGGACGCACCACCGGCCGCCACCACGGACAACAACACCGTGCACCTGCGCGTCGTCGCGCCGCCCGCGCGGCGGCGCCGCCTCCCCTACGCCGTCGTCGCGGCGATCGCGGCGATCGCGGTGGTGGCGACGGTGCTCGCACTGACGCTCGGCCTGCCGGGCACCGGCGACGGCCGGGACACCAAGGCCGGCGCCGATGCCTCGGACTCCCCGGGCAGCGCCGAGAACGGCGCCGGCGACGACTCGCCGGGACAGTCGGACGACGGCTCCGACCAGGACGCGTCCAAGGACCCGTCCGACACCCCCTCCGACGACCCCACCGACGAGGCGACGGACGACGGTTCCTCGGACGACGACGCTTCGGACGACGACTCGTCCGACGACCAGGCCGACACGTCCGGAGGGTCCTCCGCCGACGGTTCTTCGGGCGGCGGTTCCCCGGACGGCGGCTCGTCGGGCGGCGGTTCCTCGGACGGCGGCTCCTCGGGCGGTTCTTCCGGCGGATCCTCGGACGGCGGGTCCTCGGGTGGTTCCTCCGGCGGCTCGTCCGGCGGATCCTCGGACGGCTCCGCAAGCGGCAGCGGAGGAGGCGGCGAGCCGCCGCCGGACGACGGGCTGAACGGGCAGGTCAGCCCGGACATGGTGGGCACCTGGGAATCGAGCTCCGACTACGTCACCTATGACGGCAACCGCTTCACGGGAGACGTCCTCGGGTGCTTCTACACCTTCCAGTTGGAGAGCGTCGGTGACGGCGGACGCTCGGTGCACCTCTTCGGCACGAGCGGCTGCGCGGGAGACATCGACGTCAACCTCTGGCTGGAGGGCGCGGACACCGCCGGCATGAACGCGTTCGACGGCACCGGCAGCTCGATGAGCGCGACGATGTACCGGGCCTGACGACGGCCCCGCGGACGGCACGTCACACCACGGCGAAGGCGTACAGCGAGAACGCCCCCGCCAGCGCCCCGGCCAGGATCCGGCCGCCCGTCGAGGCCCCCGTCCACGGCTGCTCGAAGCGCCGGGTCAGCGCGCCGATGCCGATGAGCAGCACCGCGAAGAGCGGCAGCCACGCGAGCCTCGCCGCCACCCAGCCGAAGGAGGTCGGATCCGCCGTAAGGCCGGCGACGGCGGCGCCGCCGTGCAGCGCGGCGGCCGGGATCGCGGCGGCCAGCATCGCGCTCTGGTGCCAGCACAGGATCGTCATCGCGCTGAGGTTGATCACCACCACCGGCGCCCACAGCGCGGGCCGTGCCAGCAGCGCCGCGAGCCGCTCCCGGGCCAGCACCGCCACCCCCGACTGCGCGGCGGCCAGCGCCAGCACCAGCAGGGACGGGGGGTGGGAGTTGGTCCGGGCCTCGCCGGGCACGCCGACCATGGAGGCGGGATAGCCGAAGACGGTCAGCAGGGTGACGAAGAGGGCGAGGCCGCCGCCGAGCAACAGCCAGCCCGCCGCGCGGCGCCCCAGCCGCCCCACGCCCCACACCAGACCCAGCTGGTAGCCGAACAGCCAGCCAGGCAGCAGGTTCAGCAGCGGCAACCAGGACGGCATCGCGTCCGCATACGGGCCGTACCGCAGGGCGTCCACCACCGCCACCGACAGCAGCAGCGGCAGCGCCGACCACAGCCCGGCGCGCTCGGCGGCCCGCAGCGCGTACGGGGTGAGCGCGGTGATCACCGCGTAGACGCCGACGAACCACAGCGGCTGCACGACGAGGACCGACGCCGTGCGGAGGGTGGCCGCCGGTACCCCGGCCACCGACAGCAGCGGCAACAGCGCCGCCCACCCGGCCGTCACGCCGAGCACCGGCCGGCCGAGACGCACCAGCCGGCCGCGCAGCCAGCCGCCGGCGGCGGTGCCCCGCTCGGTGGCCCGGCGCAGCGAGAGGGCCGCGGAGTAGCCGCCGACCAGGAAGAAGATGCCGAGCAGTTGGAAGAGCCAGCTGGCCGGGGCGAGCGCGCCGAGGGCGGCGAGCGGGCTGGCGTTGTGCAGCGCTCCGGCGTCGTCCAGGGTGAATCCGCCCACCAGCCAGTGCCCGGCCGGCACGGACAGCAGGGCCAGCGCCCGCAGCCCGTCGATGGCGCGGTCCCGGTGGGCGGGGGTGCGGGACTCGACGGCGGTGACGAGGCTACGCAGATCAGCGGCGAGTGGCATCGAGGCACTCCGGGGAGGTCGGGGCGCAGCTGATCAGCTCGGGTGCGCCCAGGGTGATGGCGGAGAGGTTGCGCAGCGAGTCGGTGCCTGGCTCGGCGTAGCCGCCGTGGCTCTCGACATCGGCGGAGGTGACGACGCGGGCGCCGTACGCGGGGTCTGTGGGGTCGGTGCCGTGGCCCAGGCCGAGCACCGACACGTTGGGGATGGCGCTGATCCAGTCGGTCGGGCCGCGGGTGGCCCACACCCGGGCATCGGTGTCCAGGGCGTCGACGCTGCCGGCCCTGGTGCCCGGGCTGCCGAGGAAGACCAGGTCGCCGGCGGCGAGTTCGGACGCGGCCAGGCCGCAGACGACCGAGCCGTAGCTGTGGCACAGCACGGCGGGCGGCGCGGTGCGGGGGGCGGCGAGGGCGAGGCCGGCGAGAAAGCGTTCGAGTCGCGGGGCGCCGGCCCGGGCGAGCCGGTCGGTGACGACGTCGGGGCCGACGCCGTCGGGGGTGGTGTAGCCGACCCAGGCGATGGTGGCGGTGGGGACCCCCGGTGCGTCGGTGGCGAGTTCCCGGTGCAGGTCGCGGGCCCAGGTGACGGGCGTGCCGGACGTGTCGAGGTCGTTGCCCATGCCCGGAACGACGACGGCGGTGCGTTGGGCGGCCGGCAGGTCGCCGAACACCTCGACGAAGGTGCCCCGGCCGCGCGGGTCGAAGGCCAGCAGCTGGCGGCCCCGCTCGGGCGCGGTGCCGAAGAAGTCCTCCCAGGCGCGGGCGTTCGCCTCGTACCGCAGCTCGACGGGGGCACCGTCGAGGTTGCCGACGATGAGCGGGTGCCGGGCGGCGAGCTCCCGCCGCTGTGCCGGGCCGAGCCCGGCGAAGAACGCGGCCACCTCGGCGGGCGACGCGTCCACCGGGTCGGGCAGGGCGACACCCAGGCTGTCGTCGGCCACCCAGGCCGCGGCCCCGGGCGGCGGCCCGCTGACGATCGTGGTGTGCGGCCCGAACGTCCACCCCCCGGTGGCGGTGGCGGTGGTCAGCGCGAGCGCCACGGTGGCCAGCACCCGCTTGAGACGACGGCGCGGCATGACGGTTCTCCCTCCCTGGGCCGCCGAGGGGACCGGCGGCCGTTCGGGAGGGAGAGTGCGGCGCGGGCTTGGGTACCCGCGTCACACCACGGAGCCATTCCCGGTGTCATACCGGGGTAGGGGGTGCGGGTACGGCTGCGGGTGCGGGGCTACTGCTCGCCGGGGGTGACGAGCCCCGACTCGTACGCGAAGATCACCGCCTGGGCGCGGTCGCGCAGGCCGAGTTTGTTGAGGATCCGGCTGACGTGGGTCTTCACCGTCTGCTCGGCCACGATCAGGGTGGCGGCGATCTCCTGGTTGGACTGGCCCCTGGCCACCAGCTCCAGCACCTCCGACTCGCGCGCCGTAAGACCCTTCAGCCGCAGCGCCGGGTCCCCGCGGCGCCGCGCCGCGGGTCGGGCGGCGAACTCGGCGATCAGCCGGCGGGTCACCGACGGCGCGAGCAGCGCGTCCCCGACGGCCACCACCCGCACCGCCGCGATCAGGTCGGCGGGCGGCGCGTCCTTCAGCAGGAAGCCGCTGGCCCCGGCGCGCAGCGCCTCGTAGACGTAGTCGTCCACGTCGAAGGTGGTCAGCATCAGCACCCGGGGCCGGTGCGTCACCCCGCGCGGCGGATCGAGCAGCTGCCGCGTCGCCTCGAGACCGTCCATCACCGGCATCCGGATGTCCATCAGCACCACGTCGGGGTGGTGGCGGCGGCTCAGCTCCACGCCCTCGGCACCGTTGACGGCCTCGCCCACCACGTCGATGTCGCTCTGCGCGGCGAGCAGCGCCGCGAACCCGGCCCGCACCATCGCCTGGTCGTCGACGATCGCCACGGTGATGGCCTTGGTCATGCGTTCTCCCCCGGGGCCGGTTCGTTCCGCGGCAGCACGGCCGCCACCCGGAAGCCGCCCTCCGCCGTCGGGCCGGTGTCAAGGGTGCCGCCGAGCAGGCGCGTTCGCTCCCGCATGCCTATCAGGCCATGGCCGGTGCCATGCCACTCCAGGGGCCGCGCGGGGGTGGCGGGCGGCCCGTTGACGACCTCCACGCGCAGGGCGGAGCCGTCCGCTGAGAGGGCCACGGTCACCGCGGCCTCGGCGCCGGGCGCGTGCCGTACGACGTTGGCGAGCGCCTCCTGCACGATGCGGTAGGCGTTGAGCGTGACCGCCCGCGGCAGCCCGGCCGGCTCGCCGGTGACCGTCAGCCGCGCCGCCACCCCGGCCCGCACCGCCGACTCCACCAGCGTGCCGAGCTCGCCGAGCCCCGGCTGCGGCGCCAGCTCGGGGCCGGCCCCGCCGCCCTCGGCCTCGGTGCCCTCGCTGCGCAGCACGCCGAGCAGCCGCCGCATCTCCGCCAGGGACTGGCGGGCGGTGTCGGCGATGGTGGTGAACTCGGCGCGGGCCGCCTCAGGGACGCCCTCGACGCGGTACGGGGCGCTGTCGGCCTGCACGCTGATCACCGACATGTGGTGGGCGACGACGTCGTGCAGCTCGCGGGCGATCCTGGCCCGCTCCTCCAGGAGCCTGCGGTGCGAGCGTTCGGCCTCGCTGATGGTCTCCTGCTCGGCCAGCCGGCGCTGCGCCTCGGAGCGCTCCCGGATGGCACCGCCGAGCAGCAGCACCACACCGGACAGCACCACGAGCAGCACGCTGGAGCCGGGTGAGTGACCTGGCCGCAGCAGGCCGACCAGCACGGCGGCGGCCGCGGTCGACAGCCAGACCGCGACCAGCGTGCGGCGGGCCAGGTGGAGGGAGAGCGGCAGGCAGAGCAGCAGATAGCCGACGATCGTGGGGGCCGGCCACGGCCAGGCCGCGCCGTCGAGCGGACCGCCCCACAGCGGCAGCGCCAGGGCGGTCAGGACGTCGGCGGAGAAGACCACGTACCAGGCCGACAGCGGCCGGGCCCCGGCCAGCAGCAGGGGCGCGGCCTGGCCGACGCCGAGCAGCCCGGCGAGCACGCCGGGAAGGCCGTAGTCGCCGAGCAGGACCACGACGGTGGTGGGCAGCAGCGAGGCGCTCGCCGCGAGGGCGAGGAAGTGCGGCAGCAGCCGCATCCATGGCTTCGGAGCCCGGGCGAACAGCGCCTCGCCGGGCTCGGGGCCGCCGAACGCCCGCGACAGCAGCACGCCCTGCCGCCGGGCCCCGGCGAGCAGCCGGCCGGCGCGCGTTTCGGAACCGGGGAACACGGTTCGCAAGCCTACGGCGTGCGGCCCGGAGCGCGCGGGCCGCCGGCCGGTCCGCGGCCGGCGCTCAGTCGTCGTCGAGCTTGCGGGTGTCCCGCGGTTCGGCGTAGGGCTCCTCGCCAGGCGGGTGTCCGGTCTCGATGGCACGGGCGCGTTCGAGTTCGGCGTCGAACTCGAGGCCGAGCAGCAACGCCAGGTTGGAGATCCACAGCCAGACGAGGAAGACGATGATCGTCGCCAGGCTGCCGTACGTGCTGCCGTAGCTGCCGAGGGCGGCGACGTACCAGGCGAACAGCGCGGAGGCGGCGAGCCAGACCAGCACGGCCAGGAGGCTGCCGGGCGTGATCCAGCGAAAGCCGTGCTTCACGTTGGGCGCCGCCCAGTACAGGACGGCGGTGATCAGGGCGACCAGGATCACCAGCACCGGCCACTTGGCGAAGTTCCACACGGTGACCGCGGTGCCGCCGACACCCAGCACGTCGCCGGCCCGGCGAGCCAGGGCGCCGGTGAACACGACGCCCACCGCGACCAGGGCGAGCAGCACCACCAGGGTGACGGTGACGGCCAGCCGGACCGGGAGGGTCTTCCAGATCGGACGGCCCTCGCCGATGTCGTAGACGGCGTTGGAGGCGCGCATGAAGGCCGCGATGTAGCCGGAGGCGGACCACAGGGCGAGCGCGATGCCGACGACCAGGGCCACCGTGGCCTGACCCCGGCGGTGGCCCAGGTCGCGCAGCACGGTCTCGAGCACGTCCTGAACCGCGCCCGGGGCCAGCGTGGCCACGTTGTCGATCAGCGGGTCGATGGCCGAGGGGCCGATCAGGCCGATGATCGAGACGAGGGCCAGCAGCGCCGGGGCCAGGGCGAGCACGCCGTAGTACGTGAGGGCCGCGGCCCAGTCGGACAGGTTGTCCGCCCTGAACTCCCGGACGGTGCGTTTGAGCGCGCCCCACCAGGAAGCCTTCGGGAGATCCAGGGGCCCCTTGGGCGGGGGCTCGGCCCGATGCTCCGGCGCCACGTTCGCCTCCTCCGTGATCACGTCCTCGCCCTCAGGCACCTCGGGCCAGGCGTGGACAACCCACACCCGGGGGCGAGTAACCGCACGTGAGGACCCCGAAACCAGGTGCGGCGCACGCCACGCCGACCCGCGGCCGGCCCCGCGCACGGCCTCGAGGCGCTGTCGCGTGTCGGCTGAGTCCGGGGCCGTGATCAACACACCTAACGCGCCACGCGGTAACGGAGGTAGACGATTCTCGAGTTGAAGGTGCGGGTCTCGACGAGTTCGAGGTCCGCCCGGCGCTCGTGCTGGGCGTAGTACGGAATGCCACCGCCGACCAGCACCGGGTACACCCTGACCCGGTACTCGTCGATCAGCCCCGACTCGCCGGCCTCGGCGGCGAGATTCGCGCCGCCGATCGCGATGTCGCCCTCCCCCGGCTCGGCCCGCAACCGCGCGATCTCCTCCGCCAGGCCGCCGGAGGCCAGCCGGGCCTTGCCCCGCACCGCCGACAGCGTGGTGGAGAACACCACCTTCGGAAGCGCCTTCCAGAGCGCGGCCCACTCGAGCTGTGCGTCGTCGAGCGAGGGGTGCTGGGCCGGGTCCTCCCAGTAGAGCATCGTCTCGTACAGCCGTCGTCCCAACAGGTGGACGTCCACCCCTCGAATCTCGTCGATCCAGGAGCGGAACGTCTCCTCGTCGGGCGCCCCCCAGTCGAAGGTGCCGTCCGGCCCGACGATGTAGCCGTCCAGTGAGACGTTCATCGAATAGGTCACGCTGCGCATCGGAAGTCCTCCTCGGTAACGGGTCCCACATGAGGACCACCGGACGCCGCGGGACTCATCGCGGATCCCGGGATCCGTCCTCGAACACGGGTGCCAAAATACCCCCGGGGGGTATATGGTTATGCCTGGCGTCCGAGAGATCGGACACCGCCAGAAGACTCGTCACGCGGTTGGAGACACGATGAAGAGCAGTTCCGGCCACGACATGACCGGCCACGGAGCCCATGCCGCCCACGGAGGAGCCAGGACCGGTGGGCTGTCGGTCTCGGAGGACGGGTACACCCTCGAGTTCGACTCGACGATCCGCTCCAGCGGGCCCCAGCCGGTCACCTTCCGGGTGACAGGTCCCGACGGGCAGGCGGTGACCGAGTTCACCCCCGAGCACGAGAAGGAACTGCACCTGATCGCCGTCCGCCGTGACACGACCGGGTTCCAGCACGTGCACCCGGTGATGGACGGGAAGGGCACCTGGAGCGTCGAACTGGACCTGGCACCAGGGGACTGGAGGGTCTTCGCCGACATCCACCCGACCGGCCACCACCGGGCCATGACGCTGGGGATCGACGTCTCGGTCGCCGGGCGTTACGACCCGCGGCCGCTTCCCGAGGTCGCCCGGGCCGCGCGGGTCCGCGAGTACACCGTCACCCTCGACGGCGAACTCCTGCCCGGTGAGGCGAGCGACCTGAAGCTCACCGTCAGCCGGAACGGCCGGCCCGTCACCGACCTGCAGCCCTACCTGGCCGCGTACGGGCACCTGGTGGCCCTGCGGGTCGGCGACCTGGGCTACCTTCACGTCCACCCGAACGGCGAGCCCGGTGACGGCACCACCGAGCCCGGGCCCGAGATCGCCTTCACGGCCACCGCGCCTTCGAGCGGCACCTACCGCCTGTACCTGGACTTCCAGCACGACGACGTCGTCCGGACGGCCGAGTTCACGGTGCCGACCACCGGAACCGCGGGTGTTGGGCACCACGGCGGCCACCACCACTGACCAACACCCTCAACGTCCCGAGGAGCGTCATGCCCCGCCTCACCCGACTCACGCCCGACACCGCCGTCGGCGCCTCCCGCGACCTCCTCGCCGACCTGGTCGCCCGCCACGGCCGGATCGGCGACATGGTCGCCACGATGGCGCACTCCCCGGCCGTCCTGGGCGGCTATCTGCAGCTCAGCCGGGCCATGAAACGAGCCAGGCTCAGCCGCGGGACCAGCGAACGGATCTCGATCGCCATCCAGGTCAAGCAGGGTTGCGGGCTGTGTCTCGACGCGCACGTCAGCGCCGCCCGCGCGACGGGAGTGGACGAGGAGGAGATCGAGCGAGCCCGCGCGGGCACCTCGGCCGATCCCGCGATCGCGGCGATCATCGCCCTCGCCCTCCAGGTCTACCGTCAGCCGACGTCGATCACCGACGAGCAGGTCATCGCGTTGCGCGAACACGGCTACCGCGACCGCGAGATCGCCGACGTCGTCGGCATCGTCGCCCTCAACCTCCTCACCGGCGCCTTCAACCTGGTCGCCGGCCTCACACCGCGGGACACCGCCGGTGTGTAGCGCCACCCCCGCCCCCACCCGTGGGACACGGCCACCACCCCGGGACCGTGCCCCGCCACACGGACATGGAGGAAACCCGTCATGCGTCTCTTCGCCGTCCGCGACTACCGCCACCTGTTCGGCGCCCAGGTCATCGCCCTGTTCGGCACCGGACTGACCACCGTGGCCCTCGGACTGCTCGCCTACGACCTCGCGGGCCCGCGCGCCGGCACGGTCCTCGCCACCGCCCTGACCGTCAAGATGGTCATGTACGTGGTCATAGCCCCACTGGCCGCCGCATACGTCGACCGGCTCCCCAGAAGAACCCTGCTGGTCCTCCTCGACGTGGTGCGCGCCGCCGTGGTCCTGGCACTCCCGCTCGTCACCGAGGTCTGGCACATCTACGTCCTGATCGGCCTGCTCCAGGCCGCCTCCGCGGCGTTCACCCCGACGTTCCAGGCCGTCATCCCCGACATCGTCACCGACGAGTCCGACTACACCCGGGCCCTCTCCGCCTCCCAGGTCGCCTACACCATGGAGAGCCTGCTCAGCCCCGTGCTGGCAGCGATCGCCCTGGCGTTCATGAGCTTCAACTGGCTGTTCCTCGGCACCTCCGCGGGATTCCTCCTCTCCACCCTGCTCATCCTGTCGACACGCGTGCCCGACGCCCGCCCCAGCGCCCACACCGGGGCGTGGGACAAGGCGGCGGCGGGGATCAGGACGTTCCTCACCACACCGCGGCTGCGCGGCGTCATGGCACTGAACCTCGTGGTCGCGGCGGCTGGTTCGATCGTCGTCGTCAACACCGTCAACCACGTACGTGACGAACTCGGCGGCTCGCAGTCGGACGTGGCATGGATGCTCGCCGCCTCCGGCACCGGAACGCTCCTGGCCGCCCTCACACTCCCCCGGCTGCTCGACCGGATCGCCGAGCGCACCGTCATGATGACCGGCGGCGGGGTCCTCGTCGGCGGCACGGCCGCCGCCACGGCCCTCATCGCGTCCGGCCTCACCACCTGGACGGGTACCGCCATCGTCTGGGTCGTGATCGGCGTCGGCATGGCGCTGATCGTCACGCCGACAGGCAAGGTCATTCGGGGCTCCGTCGTGGCGAACCGCATCCCCGAGGCCTTCGCGGCCCAGTTCTCCCTGTCGCATCTCGCCTGGCTGATCACCTACCCCATCGCGGGATGGCTCGGCACGAACGCCGGCTTCACCCTCGCCTGGTCCGTCCTCGCGATCCTCGCGGCGGCCGGCGCCGCCGGCGCCCTCCGGCTGTGGCCACGCCACGAAGGACACCGGGCCGCGACCGGCCCGGCCACGCCCGTCCAGGCCGTACTCCCCAAGAACCTGTCCACCGGAACCGACACCACGCAGCGCGCCCTGGCGGCCTGACACCACCCATCACCGCCCCGCCACCGCCCCACCCCGGGGCGGTGGCGGTCTGCCGTCACGCTCCACGTCTGAACGGTCGCGCCGAGTGGCATGATCCGGAGTGTGGACTACTCGCACTGCGTGGACCTCCTCGCGAAGCTGCACGAGAACTCCCACGGGCTTCCTCGGGAGGCGCGTCAGGCGAACGTCTCCAGGCTGCTCCAGGCGCTGGGCCACCCTGAGCGGGAACTGCGCGGGACGCTGGTCGTCGGGACCAACGGCAAGGGGTCGACCTGCGCTTTCGCGGTGTCGGCGGTGGCCGCGACCGGCGCGCGGGTCGGCAGCATGCCCAGCCCGCACCTGCAGGAGCCCAGGGAGCGGATCCGGATCGACGGGGTCCCCGTCACGCGTGCCGAGTACGCCGCGGCGTTCGCCGAGGTCTGGCAGACGATCGAACGGCACGACCTGCCGGTCCTGCCCCAGGGCGTCTTCGCGACGACCGCGGCCGCGCACTTCCGACGGGCCGGCGTGGGCCTGGTGGTGGCCGAGGCGAGCATCGGCGGGGGCAGGGCCGCGGCCACGGAACTCGGCCTGGACGTGAAGGTCGTCACCGGCATCGGACTCGACCACACCCGGCTGCTCGGCGATTCCCTGACCCGGATCGCTCATGCCAAGATCGCGGCCGTCCGGGACGGGGACCACGTCGTCCTCGGCCGGCTGGCCCCCGAGGCGACCACCGCCGCGGAGCAGGTCCTCAGGGAGCGCACGGGCCTTTCCGTGTGGCGCGTGGACCACGAGATCCACTACACCGCCCGGGCCGCCGGCCGCGGCCCGGGCACGCTGGTCGACGTCACCACCCCCCGCGCCGCGCACCGCGAGCTGCCCTGCCCGCTGTCCGGCGCGCACCAACACCACAACCTCGCGGTCGCCATCGCCGCGGTGGACGCGATGGCCGAACGCGGGCACATCCGCGATCCCGACGGCGAACGACTCCGCGCCCGGCTGGCGGCGACCCGCTGGCCCGGCCGCCTCGAACTGGTCCCCGACGCCCACCTGGACGACTGGACGGGCCGGGTCCTCCTGGAGGGCGCCACCAACCCGCAGGGCACCGCGACCGTCGCCCCGGAGATCCTGCGCCATGCCCACGCCGACGGCCACTCGCGCCCGCCCGTGCTGGTCTTCGCCGCGATGGACGACAAGGACGTCTCCGGCATGCTCGCCCCGCTCCCCTCCCACTGGCCACTGGTCCTCACCCGCACCGGCTCGCACCAGGCCGCGGACACCGCCACCCTGCACAGCCGGCTCTCCCCCGGCCGCCAGGGCCCCTGCGTGACGGCCGAAGACCCCCGGTCGGCGCTGCACCGGGCCGCCGAACTCGCCGGACCCGGCGGCCTGATCGTCGTCCTCGGCTCGCTGCGCCTCGTCGGCGAAACCCGCACCGCGCTCGACCTGCGACCCGAGTGACGTTTCACCGCCATGTCACCGGGGTAATGTCCGAGCAAACTTGGGAGCGCTCCCAATCCGGACGTACCACCCCACCCCCCTTCCGGAAGACGGAGTACGCACATGCAGACACGCACACTCGCCCAGCCCCGCAGCTGGACGCCGCGGGTCCTGGCACCGCTCCTCGCGGCGATGCTCGGCCTGTTGCTGTTCCCGTGGGCCAACACCGCCCAGGCGCACGGCTCGGTCATCTCACCGGCGTCCCGCAGCTACGGCTGTTGGGAGCGCTGGGGCAACGACCACCTGAACCCGGCCATGCAGCAGCAGGACCCCATGTGCTGGCAGGCGTTCCAGCGGAACCCGAACACCATGTGGAACTGGATGAGCCTGTTCCGGGAGAACCTCCGGGGCCAGTTCCAGCAGAACATCTCCAACGGGAACCTGTGCAGCGCAGGTGACGCCCAGGGCGGCCTGGCCAGCTCGCTCGACGAGGTCGGCGCCTGGCGGACGACGAGCATCCGCAACACCTTCACCATCGATCTGTACGACCAGGCCAGCCACGGCGCCGACTACATCCAGGTCTACGTGACCAGGCAGGGATACGACCCCACCCGCGAGCCGCTGGGCTGGGACGACCTGGAACTGGTGACGCAGACCGGCAGATACCCCAACCAGCAGCACTACGTCGTCAACAACGTCAACGCCCCGGGACGCACCGGACACCACGTCGTCTACACGATCTGGCAGGCCTCGCACCTCGACCAGACCTACTTCATCTGCTCCGACGTCAACTTCACCTCCTAACACCCGGAGCCTGACGGTCCACCACCCCGGACCGTGACCGCGGGCGGCCCGCCGACGACTTCGGCGGGCCGCCCGTTCGCTGCCGTCTCCGGTGGATGGGCCGCCTCGCGGTACTGGTGGACGCTTCGACCGATGGTCTCCCCTCTGTGGTGCCCACCTCGTGGGGCCTCGGCCGGGGGTGGGCGCCGGATCAGCTCTCTTCCACCGCGAGGGTTTTCGTCAGGTAGGCAGCATCCGGGCCGTAACAGGGCGGCACGGTGATCTCTCGCAACGTGCGGAAGCCACGGCCGGTCCAGAATGGTCCGGAGCCGTTCACCGCGACGAGGGAGAGGCGTTCGAAGCCCTGCGCCGCGGCGGTGGAGGCGATCCGTCCGAGCAGTCGTTTCGCCAGGCCCCGGCCGCGGTATTCCCTGGCGACGACGAAGTCGTGGAAGTGCAGGTTGGGTCCGCCGAAGGACTCCGACTCGGGGCGGGTCAGGTCCGGGAAGCGGCGGAACGGATACGGCAGCGCCAGCACGTAACCGGCCATCTGCCGCGCGGACTCGATCACGAAACACGTCGACGGCGATGCCCGGCCGCGCGACTCCAGCGCGACACGGTCCTCCGAGAGCGCGACGGCACCGTAGGTGCGCGCCTCCAGCGCCACGACGGCGTCCCAGTCGTCGTCGGCGAGGTTCCGGATGCGTGGGGTGGATTCGGTCGCCGATGTCATGTGCGTCCCCCCGCGACGGGTGGCCCGCCGGCGCACACGTGGAGCAGCGGCGGGAAACCGTCGAAGCCCGCACCCGCCTCGGCGAGGCACACCGGCACCTCCGGGACCGGACAGGCGGCGAAACGCTCCGACACATCCGGGAGTTCACTCGACAACGACGCCACGTCGTCCTCGGCTACGGCAAGGGTGGCGCGCGGACCGGGGCTCCGCGGCATGGCCGAACGGCCGGTCGCGCTCACCCGCACAGCTCGGCCGGGCAGGCGGCGCGGGCCGCTCGCACCAGGGGCCGCCACACGTCGACAAGCCGGGCGAAGTCCCTGATATCCCGTTCGGCCTCGTCGAGCAAGGCGTCCCGCCGGCTCGCGAGGATGCCGGCGAGCTCCGCGTGGGCGCCGCCCAGCTTGCGGTAGCAGCGTTCGAGCACCTCGAGCCGTTCGAGGTTCGCCTTGCGGTCCAGGCCGGCGCTCTCCCGGGCGAACCGGGCGATCAGCGCGGGACGCGCCCGGTGCGCCTCGTCGAGCAGCTCGCCGCCTGCCTCGGCCATCCGGGCGTAGATGGCGTTGAAGTACAGCATGGACAGGAAGAACTTGACGACGCGCAGCTGGTAGGCGCGGAACCCGGCAGGCGTGCGCCGTTCCCGGGTGTACGCGTTGACGATGTGCCGGTTGTGCAGGAGGCCGGGCAGGCCGCTGTCGTGTACGAGGTGGATCAGGAAGTAGTCGCTGCCGATGGTGTCGGTCGCGGGAGGCAGCGGTACGTCCTCGTGGACGCCGTGGAAGCTGATGTTGCACATGTCCACCCGCATGGGGTCCACGTGCGCCAGCGTGGTGTCGTCGCCGGTGAACGACTCGTCGCCCGCTCCGGTGAAGGACTGCTCGGCCAGCTCGCGCTTCTGCTCGGCTGACCAGTCGGACGGCGCCCACAGGCCCACGAACTCGTGGTAGATCCCGAGGTCGCGCTCGCGGATGTCGCGGATGTCGACCGAGTAATCACCGATGAACGAGCCGCCCACCATCGAGACCGGCTTGCCGAGATCCGCCGCCCGCAGGGTGGATCGCGCCGCCGTCGCGACGACGTCACCGGCGCGGCGGCCGAGGGCCGCGAGTTCGTGGTGAAGGGGAAAGACGGTCCGGCCGTTCCAGGTCTGGTAGCCGCTGTCGGAGTCCCGACGGTGGACGGACTCGCAGCCCAGCGCGGCGGCGAAGAGGAAGGCGCGGTTGGTGCAGGCGCCGTACGACACCCCCCTGGGCAGCATCAGCCCTAACAGCCTGTCAGCGGCGCCGGCGTTCGCCCGGCCGATGATGTCCACCAGCGCGGCCCGCTGGGCAGCCTCGTCGAGGTGGCGCACCACGACGCCGTCCGGCGTGCCGCCCGCCCTGACGGCCCGGGCGTGGTCATGTCGGGCAGCCTCGTCCGCCGAGTCCAGGATCAGCACGTGGACCTCGGCGCCGAAGGTCTCGGCTCCGTAGGCGGCCTCCGCCTTGAGGGCGGTGACCTGTGCCGCGCACGGCCTGTTGGTGGGGAGAGTCAGGCAGATCCTCCTCATGCCCCGGCTCCGTTGCCACCCGCGACGTCCTGGTCCTCTTCGCCGTGCCAGGACGTCAGTCCCAGCAGCCGGGAGCCGAGGTCGGTCAGCGTGGCGCTGCCGTAGCGCTTCGACTCCGGCTCGATCGCGTCGCCGACCAGGGTCTGGTTCCAGGCGGGGGTGGTGCGTTCGCGCCAGGAGTCGATCCTCGACCGGCGCAGTTCCTGATGGGATTCCAGGGCGGGCATCATCGCCAGGTACTGAACGGACCTGACGTCCGACCGCGAGGAGTTCGCCGCCACCCCGTGGGCCAGCAGGCCGTTCCAGATCAGCAGGTCGCCGGGTTCCAACTCGGGGCGCACCACCGGAAACTCCGCCCGGTCGACGGCCGGTCTCACCGGGTCGCGGTCGGCCGGCTGGTGCTGCTTCCACTCCTCGAACCGACGGAAAAGCTCGGGCGAGCACTGGAATCCACCGGTCTCGGCGCTCGTCCCGGTGAGCGCGATGATGCCCTGAACACGCTGCGAGGGGTCGGGAAGCGTCGTGTCGACGTCCCAGTGCAGCTCGATGTCGAAGCCGCGCTCCGTCGGCTCGATGAGCCGGCGGTCCCGGTTGCGCACGTTCGGCGGGTTCAGGTTGAGCCGGTCAAGCGTCACCCACAGCGCCTCACAGTCCCACACGTCGACGAACGCGTCGTACACCCGCCGTGTCTGTCTGCTGTCCCAGATGTACTGGTGGTGATATGCCTCGACGAACCCGTAGATGTGCAGGTGGCGATCCAGGTCGGAGCGGAACGGGCGGTCCGCGTACCAGGATTCCTGGTCGTCCGGGTCGAGCCCCTGGAAGTCCCACGCGAAATCGAGCAGCCGCGCGGCGGCCGCCCGCGGTATGGCTTCCCTGACGATCACGTAGCCGTAGGTCTGCCAGTGGACGAAGTCCCGCTCGGACAGCACCCGTAAGGAAAGCTTCTTGTGGAGTTCGCGCAGCGGCGTCTCCGCGAGGTAGGTCTCGCCGTCGGCGCTCACGTAAGCACGTTCCGACGACGCGCGGTACAGCTTCCGTTCAACCATGGGCACATCACCTTCTGGTTGTGTGGTGAGACCACGCCGGCGGTCGCACCGACGCCGCTGCATGCTTCGGCACGTCCACGGCCCCTGTCAATCCCCGTGCGAACGAGCGCACCACGCCTGCCGACCGCGTCCTTCTGTGACACTTCACCCCTCGTCGGCGGGTAATCGCCGTGTCGTGGCCAACTGCTGGCCGCGCTGCTCGATCTGCTGCGCGAAGACCTGCCAGTCCTCAGCGCAGCTCTGCGCCAGGCTCAGCAGTGCGTCGACGCTGTACCGGGGCACGCTGTCGACGAGTTGCTGCCATTCCTCCGGCCTCGAAGGATGCGCGGCGAGCATCCGCAACAGCGTCCGTCCGTTCTCCGTGAGCCGCAACGACGGGTCGCGGGCCAGCCGGGCGAGCATCCGTCTGCGCTCCTCGGGCACGATCCTGCGGGTCTCCGCCGGTGCCGACCCGCTGGGCTCAGGCAGCCCGCGCCGTCTCTCCCGCTGCCCTCGGGGGATCACGTCCCGACCGGACAGGACCCGCTGCCTGACGTCCCGGGCCGTTCCCAGGGAGATTCCCGCCTCCCTGGCGATCTCCCGCAGGGAGAGCTGCCTCCCGCTGCGTATCAGCTCGGCGGCCCTGGAGCGCCCTTCCACGGCGCTCATCGGCCGGACCCGGCCGTCGCTGCCCTCCCGGGTGGGCAGCATGGGGACGTTGTCCATCGAGCGCCGGAGCGCCGCGATGGTCCGCGCCGCCAGCCCGCTGGCCTGCGCGATGCGGCGATCAGCCCACTGCGGATGGCTGCGCACGATGCGCTGGGCCGCGGTCATCCGGTCGCTGCGCTGGAGCGGCAGGCCATGCTCCACATTGAGCCGTACGGCCAGCACGAACGCGTCGGCCTCACTGCCTTCGAAGAAGCGCGCATCGATGTATTCGTCGCCCCGCATTTTCGCCGCACGCAGCCGGTGTCTGCCGTCGATCACCTGCATGGTCGGCCGGTGCACCAGGATCGGCGGCGCCCCCATCCCGGTCTCCGCCAGCCGCCAGACGTGCTCCAGGTCCACCCCCTGTGTGCGTGGAGACACCGCGAGTCCCATGTTCACGTCGGTGAGCCTGAGACTGTGGACGGGCAGCACGTCCAGGTCGGGCCGCTCCCTGGACAGCTCCACCCCTTGCCCCGGCCCCTGGGCCGGAGGGAACGCGGCGGCAATGCTCTCCTCGGTGGCCCAGTTGTCGTTTCCGTCCGTGGTCGGCATCTGAGCAAACACGCCTGCCGATGTGGCACTGCCCTCTTTCACGCTATCGCCTCCCGCTGGATCACTGACTACCTGTCGACACAAGCCGCTGAGCACCACCCGTCAGCGCTGGTGGGCCAGCGGCGCCAGGTGTGCTCTCGTCGCATTGGCGGGGAGGGAAACAGGCGGGGCGGCGCGCTTGGACTCCACACATCCGGGCGGAAGTCTCTTCCGCCCGGATGTGAGAGCCCGCTGATCCTCGTTGAGGATCGCACCGTGCCCGGCGGAGGCAACGGAATCTGTTGGTGACTCGACGCTGACAAGCGAGCCGCGGTTGCCGGTGTGCGTTCTGGCGAGAGCCTCGCCGCAGAAAGGGGAAGTGGTCCGGGCGGGAGCGGTTCCTGACGGGACGACTTCATCGCGCCGTGTCCTCTCTCGAGCTTCCAATCTGCCGATCAGGCGTTGCGGCGGCAACGATGCGCCGTCGGGGTCGCGGTGCCCCGACGACACCAACGGGGCACTGGCGACCAGAAACAAGGGGCATCTGGGTGATCGCGACCGTGACCCCGATCGCCGCTCGCGGTTTCCACCGCCCCCGCCACTCGGCGACTGGACCCCGGCCACCCCGTCCTCATCCGCCTCTACCGACTATAGAGTCGCGCGAGGACGCCGGGAAGATGACAGCGAGCGGCCATCATTTGTTCGACTTTCCTATCAATTCGGACAAAAAGTCAGCTAAACGGCAACCGTCACCGGGTTACGGTCGGGCGTCCGGGACAGTCGCCGTCGCGCGGCTGGCGACACGAGCAGCCGGCGCGCTCCCCACTGGCCCCCAGCCCGGTGCCGCATCCCCAACAGCCTCTCGATCAGCCATCTTTGTTTCCGCACAGAACGAGAACGTCTCAGCCAACCGGTCGGGCCTTGCCTGAGCGGTCCCGCGGCCCGTCAAGCCGCTTCCCTCCACCCGCCTCCAGCAGGTCGAGCAGCCGGCGCGCGACCGACTCGCCCGTGCTCCAGCCGAAAGCGTCCAATACCCGCCCGTGCGTCCGCGCCGAGCCGCTCCTGGCCCGCTCGATGGCCTGCCAGACCGTCAACCGGCCCTCGTGCACCGGGGCCATCTCGATCAAGCCGGCCGCCGTCAGGTGCCGAACCCGGCCCAGGAAGGTCCTGGGGAAGCGGCTCGCCGACGGCTCGTCCAACAGTGCGACCGTGGCCACCCGGTTCCACGCCAGGTCGCAGACCGTGGACCCCATCGCGTCGTTGAGCACTATGTCGGCCGCCCGGTAGTAGGTTTCGGGCTCCGGGGTGACCCCGGCCCAGACCACGGTCCCGCCATGGGTGTCGTCACCGTCGTGGACCGGGTCCGGCTCGGTCTGCCGATCGGCCAGCACCAACAACCGAGCGCCGGGTTCCGCGTACGCGCGCCAGGCCCCGATGGCGGCCGCTGCCATGCGCCGGCTCTCGGGCCGGGTGTTCATCCCGCCCAGGCTCAGCACCGCCACCTCGTCCCGCTCGCCAATGCCGAGTCCGGCGCGGGCGGCGCCGCGTTCGGTGGTGAAGGTCCGCACGACGGGACCGAGGAAGCTGAGCGGCGCGGTGGTGCCGTACGCCGGCCGCCTGTTCTGCGGGAAGTCGAGCACCATGACCTCGTCGGCCGCGTCGAAGAACCGGTCCGCCTCCGGCAAGCCGTACTCCGCCCAGAGCGCGCAGAGCAGCACTACACAGGGCCGCTTCCAGATCTTGCGGGCGTACGGCAGGGCCCACATGACCTCGTCCGAGACCACCAGATCGGGGCGGGGCACCGTGGCCAGCGCCTTCCAGACGGCTTTCGCCGCGACCTCGCCGAAGCCCTCATCGGGCAGTGGGGTGCACGGCTCGCCGCGCATCCGGTAGTAGTCGAGCGCGCTGCCTTCCGCCATGACGCGGACCGTGATGCCTGGCCGCCGGCGCAGTGCCTGGATCACCCTCAGATCGCGGGCGGCGTGCCCGAACCCGTGGCCGCGGGTGAGGACGAGGATCTCCACCATGCCCCTCCTGGCTTCGCCGGCCGACCCGCTCACGGTTCGCCGCCTCGCGGCGTGGTCCTCAGCTGCTCGACGAGAGCCAGCTGTCATCGGAGTCCGAGCGGTAGGCGGATTCCCTGTCCGCGGCGCACCGTAGCCGACTCGGTGTGCGGGCCGTCCAGCCTGTCCAAGTGCGGACCTGCTCACTTGTACGCCTTGATGAACTCGCTCACGCTCATTTGACTGCGAGCGTACTTCTCTTCCGCGCATGAGGACGGGAGTCGATGGACTAGGAGGTGCCGGTGCCGGAGGCCGATCGGTTTTCGATACGCGTCGACCGGCTGCTGCTGGTGGCGACCGGCTCGCTCGTGGCCGCCCAACTGCCCGGCCAGCTGTCCTGGGTACGCCGTCAGCAACCCGCGCTTGAGGTTCAGGTTGTGCTGACCCGGACGGCGGGGCGGCTCGTCAGCAAGGAGGCGCTGCACGTGATCTCCGGGCGGCCCGTGTTGGACGACGCCTGGGAGCCCGGCTCCGACGCCTCGGGCGTGCGGCACGTGGAGTGGGCGCGCTGGGCCGGGCTCGCGGTGGTGTGGCCCGCGACCCTGCACTACACGGCCCGTCTCGCGTTGGGCCTGGCGGACTCGCCCAGCCTGCTGGCGCTGCACTGCACCGACGTCCCGGTCGGCGTGGCTCCCGCGCTGCCGCCCGGCGGCTGGGAGTCCGCGGTGATGTCCGGCCATGTGGCGGCGCTCAACGCACGTCCCGGCGTCAAGGTCATCCCGCCTAGGCCGGGCCTTAGCTGGACTACGGGGAAGGCGGACGGGTGGATCTGCCCGCCACTGGGCTCGGTGCTGAGCGAGCTGGACAAGTGGGCCGAGGAGCGGCGGGGGACGGATGAGCGGCCATGACACCGCTGCGCACCGGCCCGGGCCCGCCGAGGTGTCGACCGGCACGTCGACGACATTGCGCGGAGCTCGGCTGCTCGCGAACTGCGCCACCCTGACCTTCGATCCACAGGCTCAGAGCACCTGCTGGCCCTGGTGGTACTGGACTCGGCCCGACCACGAACGGGTGGTGGAGCTGCTGCGCGGCGCGCCGCGGCTCGCCGGCCCGCTCGCGGACGTGGCCCGTGCGCCGCGGGACATGGCGGCACACGGGCGGCTGTGCCTGGCACTGGACGCGGTGCTGAACGAACGGTCCTGGCCCGCGGGGGAGCTGACGGCCGCCCTTGAGGTGATCGAGCGCTCCGCCCGGATCGGCCTGCACCTGGGCGAGGAGCTGGCCGCCCAGCCAGCCGTGGAGCCGATGACGGTGGGGCAGATCCTGAGCGGCATGGCCGGGGCCGGGCCAGGGCCTGGCGCCGCGTCCACCCGGATCAGCGTGGTCGTCCCGTTCCGCGCCGATGACCCGCATGACGGCAGGGCCCGCAACCTGGCTGCCTGCCTGGCCGGTCTCACCGACCAGGACCTGCCGCGCGACCGGTACCGGATCGTGGTGGTGGAAAGCGCCGCCGAGCCGCGCTGGCGGTCCGTCATCGAGCCGCACGTGGACCGTTACCTCTTCGCCTTCAACCCCGGCCCATTCAACAAGTCCTGGGCCGTGAACTGCGGGGTGGTGCACGGCGGTGGTCCGGACGAGCTGGTCTGCGTCCTGGACGGCGACGTGCTGCCGGACTCCGACTTCCTCTCCCGGGGCGAAGGTCGCTTCGCGCGGGAGCCCACCCTGCAGGCGCACTGGCCCTACCGCGACATCATCTTCGCCGATCCCGCCAGCAGCGACCGCGCCGTCGCCCATCGCTGCTCCTTGGGGCGGCCGGCGGTCGACCACGCGACGCTCCGCGGCGTGTTCCTGCGCCGACCGCCCGGCGGGTGCGTCTGGGTGCGGCGCCGGCTCTTCGACCAGATCGCCGGGCTGGACGAGCGGTTCGAGGGCTGGGGCGGCGAGGACAACGACTTCGCCTGGCGCGCCGACTTCGTCGGCGGCATCGAGCGCTTCGGCGACACCCTGGTCCACCTCAACCACGCCCGCGTCCACTCCGACCCGAGCGCGCCGCCCCCGGCTCGTGGCCCCGACCACCACTGGTGCACCTGGCGCCCCGCCGAACCGATCGGCGACCTGGCGAAGTACCTGCCGAGCCGGTGAGGTTCGCCATCGTCCCGAGAGCCTTCACCTGCACCGCCACAACCGGGGCCCCGGGTCGTCACGGTCCCCTACGCCGGGGAGTCCGACTTCCGAGCGACGTCGGCGAAGTCCCGAGCCACTCCACGGGCGGGATGCCGACAAGGACCTGCTCTCGGCTCCACCTCTGTCCTGGGCCTCCACCGCCGCGACGGGTTGGCGAGGCCCCCCGGCGGGTCAGGCCCAGGCCCGGTCCAGCTGCGCGCCGTCGGTGAACGCGGCCGAGAAGTCCACGTTCCGGGTGAAGCCACCCCAGAGATCGATGCCGCGCAGAGCGGCCCGTGCGCAGGTGGAGCCCCGCAGGTCCGCGTGGCGCAGGTCGGCCCGGCGCAGATCCACTTCCGTGAGGTCGGCGTTCCGCAGACTGGCGTTGAGGAGGACGGCTCCGGCCAGGTCGGCACCGGTCAGCACCGCCCCGGTGAGGTCCGCCTTCTCCAGGTCGGCGCCGGTCAGGTCGGCTTCCGTCAAGTCACATCCTCGCAGCCGCGCCCCGCGCAGGTCCGCTCCCCGCAAGCGCGCGCCCCTCAGATCCGCACCGTCTCCCTGGCCGCGCAGCATGCTCCAGCCGTCGACGATCCACCGCGCCAGCGCCGTGCCTTCGTTCGACTGCCGCGCGACTACGAGCGTACGCAGGTCCCTGCCGGCACGCGAAAGGTCATCGCAGGTCCGGTAAAGGGAGCCGCTCTCCACGGCTCGCCGTGCGACGCCGGCGGGGCCGTACAGGCCGAGTTCCACCGCGTCCGTGGCGACCAGCACATGGTCGTCGGCAGCGCCCTGCTCCTCTCCGCAGGCCAGGAGCGCGACGTCGACTAGAGGGCGACCGGCTGCTCGCTCCGCCATGCTTCCTCCTCGGTGTCGAGTGCCGTGGATCGGTCCTGGACCGGGTACGCCGGGGTGCCGGGGGCGGGGATCACGGTGAAGAAGAAGTTGTGGGTGAGCCTGGCGGTCTCGGGGCCGTCCCCGCATCCGCCGAGCGGCGCGTGGTACAGCTCGCACCCCCTGAACAACACGAGGCGGTTGTAGACCGGCCCGACCCATCCGGTGAGTTCCCATTTGGACAGGTCTGCCTTGTCGGGGCTCGTGACGCGAGCGTCGAACTCCACGGCGTCGCAGAAGCCCAGCGCTCTGGCCTGCCGATCTGTCGGGGGCGCCTCGAATCCGGTCTCCTTGTGCCGGTAGAAGCCCGTTCCGGCACTCATCGGCGCGTCCGGAGTCAGATAGACCATGCCCGCCCAGTCAATGGCCCTGATATCCGCGTGTGCCTTCGTGTTGACGCCGGACTCGGCGGTGATATAGCGGAAGCCGCCCCACGTCAGCCTGGCCTTGTCCACGTAGACCTCACCACCGACAAGCTCGCTGAACCGCCGGCGCAGCATGCTCGCGTCGAGGGCCAGCTTGCTCGCGTACCCGGGATAGTCGACGGGGTTGAGGTCCCCGAACGTCGACCTGAGCGCCCGCGCCCTGATCACATCAGGATCGGGGTAGAAGTCATCGACCACGATCACCTTGCTACGCATGATGCCCCTCCAACTCCAATCCCGACTCCGGGGAATTCGTTGTCAGATGCAGCCATTGCGTGAGCCGTGCGGTCTCGGGGCCTTCGCCGAATCCCGGCCCGTCGACGTGCGGCCCGCTCCCCGCGGCGAAGACCACCGCGCGGTTGAACTTCGCCTCGATGAACGCGGTCTCCCGCACGACGCCTCCCGTGCCCGCGCGGCGGAAGGAAAGGCCACCGCGGCAGTGCTCCGGAAGGCTCAACCACACCAGGGCCGTCCAGCGGCTACCGGGCGGCGAGACGACGCCCTCGGCGGGCGACTCCGCCGACAGCAGGGTGACATACGAACTCACCGCGACGTCGGAAGGGGCCGGCTCCCCCGTCGCCATGAGTCCGCGGATCCGTTCGACGGCCTTATCGTCTCCGACGGGCGAGCCGAGCAGAGCGCCCTCTCGCACGGCCCCCGGGTCGCTGTAGAAGTCGTCACACACCTCAAAGGTCCTGCGCAACTCGTTTCTCCATTCGGCGTCGGGGCCGGCGGAACCTGAACGGGGTGTCTAACACACGACGTAGGTGGCCACAAGATGTGCCGGTGTTCAACCGCTGAAGGCGCGCCAGTTGAACACCTGGCACCCGTTGACGAATTTCCGGGCACACACTTCACTTTGGGCGCGATCGCCCCCGCATTAATCGGTCGGCCAAGGAGGATGAGATGCCGGGAGAAATAGACGAGGACGAGAATCTGGATCTGACGCTCTCCGAGGAGGAGAGCACGGACTGGGAGTTGCTGGTCGACGGGGTCTACGAGCAGGGCGGCGCCTTCATGATCTGTGGCCCGCCGCCGTGTGCGAGTGACTGCGTCGGCGGCTGCTGAATCCGGTGAATGTCGGGCGGGCCCGCCCGGGCTCGCCCGCTCACCCTCGGCGCCTCAACAAGGACGGGAGATATGGCCACCACCTCCGTCAGTTCCCCGGGCACCCCGGCGGAAGAGCGTTTCCGCGCGTCCCCGTTGGCAGCCCTGGTCTCCCCGCTCGGGCTGGTCTCCGCGACCCGCCCCGTGCCCGGCCTGCGCGGGCTTGACCGCCTGGCGATGGCGATCGCGAACGTGGACAGCGGAATGCCCGGGGTGACCGCGGAAGGCTCGATCGGCGCCTCGGGAGCCGGCCGGGCCCTCGACGACGAGTACCGCTCCTACGTGGTCGCCACCGCCGAGGCCGCCGAGCGCTACGCGAGCCGCCTGGTGCACGAGCGGCCGCTCCTGGCCAGGCTGGGCGAACTCGACGGGCCAGCGCTCGACATGACGCGTGTGCCCCGGTGCTCGGACCGGGAGTACGCGAACCCGCGCTGCCCGGTCCGTCCCTTCGACGCGGACACCCCCATCCACTGGACCCGCGGCGTCGACCTGATGACCGGCCAGGACCTATGGGTCCCCACGGTGATGGTCTGCTACGGCTTCCGGGTCCAGGATGCCGAACGGTTCATCTCGCAGATCTCCACCGGGCAGTCGGTCCACACCGATCCGTACGAGGCGGTGCTGGGCGGCCTGATGGAGGTGTTCGAGCGGGACGCGGTCGCGCTGACCTGGCTGCAGATGCTGCCGCTGCCGCCGGTGGACCCCGCCGTCCTCTCCCCCGACGCCCACGAGCTGCTGGCCTGGTGCGAGCGGCGGTTCCTGCGGACGCTGCTGTTCGACGCCACCACCGACCTGGGAGTGCCCGTCGTCTACGCGCTCCAGGTCTCCCCGTACGACGACACCGTCCGGCAGGTCGTCGGCGCGGGTGCTGGTCGCAGTCTCGGCGAGGCTGCCGAGCGCTGCCTGCTTGAGCTGCTGACGATCCGCGACTGCTACCGCTCGGAAGGGGAGACCCACGCCCCCTCCGACTACGGGGACTTCACGTTCCTTGAGGGCGCGCGGATGATGTGCCGGCCGGAGCACGCGGAGGCGTTCGCCTTCCTGACAGCGGATCTGGCCGGCCGCCGCCTCTCCGCCGGCGTCACCCCGCTGCCCGCTGATCCCAGGGCGGCGCTGGAGGAGGCGCTGGAGCGGCTGGCCGCCGCCGGCATGCAGGCGGTGGCCGTGGACCGGACCTGCCGGGAGCTGCGGGTGGCCGGCCTGACGGCGGTCGCGGTCGTCGTCCCTGAGCTACAGCCGATGTCGCTGCAACCGCTGGCGCAGTTCCGGGCGCATCCGCGACTGGCGGAGGCACCGGCGCTGATGGGCTTCGCCAGTCTCCCCGAGGAGGAGCAGAACCCGTGGCCGCAGCCGTTCGCGTAGCGGGCGCGGGCCAGGGGGGAGTGCGGCGGTGATCACCTGGTGCCTGGCCACGGGGGCCGCCATCCGGTCGGCCGGCGGACCAGGAGATGCCGCCGTGCTGCTGACCACCCCGGCCGGCCGGTCCAGGTTGCTGCGTCCGTCCGCTCCCGGGGTCGCGGACGCGCTGTTCTCGCTGGCGACCGGTGCGCGCGGCGACGCGGAGCTGACCGGACTGGCACCGCGGGCCGGCGACGCCCTGGAGCGGGAGTTGGCCGCGCTGCTGCGCCAGGGCGTGCTGAACCTGCGGTGCGCCGACGGTGACCGCGAGCTGCTGCGGGTCGGCGGCACCAGCGAGCTCGCCGCCATCACCCCGGTGCGGCTCAGGCCCGGGCAACGCCTGCGGCTGTCTCGGTTCGCTTGCCTGCGTCGCCTGGACGAGCAGTTGGTGGTCGAGTCGCTGACGGGACACACGCGCTTGGTCGTCGGCGCCCCGCAGGTCGCCACGGTGCTGGCGCGTCTGGCAGAGCCGCGAGACGTCGGTGAACTGTGCGCCGGAGCCGACCTGCCGGCCGCCGTGGCGTTGGAGCTGCTGGAGCTGCTGGTGGCCGGCGGAGTGGCCGGCGCGGTGGACGAGACCGGCCGGCTTCAGGAGGACGCCGACCCGGTGCCGGGCCAGCGGGAGTTCCACGACGTGCTGCTCCACTGGCACAGCCGCAAGGGCTTGGCCGCGGGGGCCGTCGGGACGGTCTACCCGTTCCGCGGCCGTTTTCGGCCACTCCCCGCGGTGAAGCCGGTGCTGAAGCCGGTGATCGCGCTGCCGCGGCCTGATCTGGCGCGGCTGCGGAAGTCCGATCCACCGTTCGCCGAGGTGGTGGAGGAACGTCGCTCGGTGCGCCGCTTCGTAAGGGGCTCGCTGACGCTGGACCAGCTGGGCGAGTTCCTGTACCGCACCGCCCGGGTGCGCGGCCACACGCCGGCCGCCGAGGACATGCCGTACGCCCGCACCAATCGGCCGGTCCCCTCCGCCGGGGCCAGCCAGGACCTGGAGCTCTACCTGTCGGTCACCCGGTGCCGCGGGCTGCCGTCGGGCGTGTACCACTACGAGCCGGCGGCGCACGGGCTGACGCTGGTCACGGCGGAACGCGACGCGGTGCTCGCGTTGGTCGCCGACGCCTGCGGGAGCGTGGGCGCGGCCGGCGTCCCCCAGGTAGTGGTCACCCTCGCCGCGCGGTTCAACCGGATGTCGTGGAAGTACCGCGGTCTGAGCTACGCGGCCACCCTGAAGAACGTCGGCGTGTTCTACCAGGCCATGTACCTGGCGGCGACGGCGATGAGGCTGGGCGGCTGCGCGGTCGGCGCCGGCGACTCGGCCGCGTTCGCCTGGATCACCGGGCTCGACCCGCTGGAGGAATCGTCCGTCGGGGAGTTCGTGTTGGGCATCCCGCTCGACCGGTGAGCGCCGCACGGCGTCCCCGTGGATCCGGAGGAGGAAAGCAGAACCCATGGCCCAAGACATACAGCCGGCCGGCGTCGGTGTGGCCGGCGTCGGGGACTTCGGGGAGGCGGTACGCGACCGCTTCTGCCGCGAACTGGGCGCCGCACTGCTGACCGTCGAGCAGCTCACGGCCGAAGGGCCGGCGCGCGAGGCGCCCGAGGTCCTGGTGGTGGCGCTCTGGCGGCCGCTCGAGGAACTCTGCGAGCGCCTCGACGAGGCCGCCTTCGCGGCCGGGCGGCCGTGGCTGCCGGTGGTGTCCGAGCACCCGTGGGTGGTGGTCGGCCCCTGGCTGGCGCCGCCGGACGGACCGTGTCACAGCTGCTACCTGGCCCGCCGCGCGCAGCATCGGGAGCCCTCCGACACCGTCAGGGCGATGGCGGAGGCATACGCCGCCGATCACCGGCTCGGCGTCAAGGGCCATCTGCCGCACCACGTCCGGCTGGCGGTCGGCCTGGCGCAGCAGGCGCTGCGGCTGCGCGAGCCCGGTCTGGTGCTGTCCGCCAACACGGTCGGCGGCCGGGTCGCCGCACACCGGACCCTGGGCTGCCACGGCTGCCCGAGGTGTGGGCAGCTGGACCGGCTCGGCGCCGACGGGGCGGTGGCGAGGGTGGCGCGGTCGCTGCGCGTCCCGGCCCCGACCGGTGCCGGGAGGGCGCGATGAGCGCGGCGCGGGCCGCCGAGGCGCCTCCCGGGACCGAGCGCAGACCCCGGCTGGCCCGTGGCCTCGCCGTGGTCCGGCAACCGGACGGGCTGGTGGTCGAGGGGGTGGCCAGGCGCCAGGTGTTCACCGGGGCGGCGGCCACCGAGCTGCTGCCACGGCTGTTCGCGCGGCTGGACGGCGAGCACGACATCGCCGCTCTCGCCGCGGGCACCGGGGCGCGCCCGTCCGAGGTGGCCAGGGCCCTGCGCCTGCTGGAGAGGGGCGGCCTGGTCGAGTGGGTCGCCCCGGACCGGCCCGTCCCGGACCAGCCGGACCCGGCGGCAGACGCCTACCTGTCCCGCAGCCTCTCCCTGACGAGGCGCCACGGCGAGGTGTGTACGGTCACGGAATCCCTGGCGAACGCCCGGGTCACGGTGCTGGGGACCGGCCAGCTCGCCGATGCGGTGCTCTCCTGCCTGCGGGAAAGCGGCGTCACCGGAGCCGTCCTGGCGACCGCCGTCCCGGCCGGGCCGCAGGACCTGGTGGTGGTGTGCGAGCGGGAGCCCGCCGGGTTCGCCGCGCTCGCAGCCGAGCTGTGGCGGACCGGCACGCCGGTGCTCCGGTGCGCCGGAGACGGCGAACGGCTTGAGCTGGGCCCGTTCTTCCATCCGCGCTGGACCTGCTGCCCGGACTGCTGGTCGTCGGCCGCGGCGGCGGTGACGCGCGGGCCGCTGCCCGCGCACGCAGTGGAACTGGCCGCCGGGCTGGTTGGCGCCGAGGTGCTGGCGCTGCTGAGCATGATCACGCCGCCGGCCACGGTGCGCCGGGTGGTCCGCACCGCGCTGGCCGACCTGCGTCAGGAGACACTCGTACTCGTCCCGGAGCCGGGCTGTGCGCACTGCCTCCCCCGCGTGCCCGGGCCGGAAGGTCTGGTGACCGCGCACTACGAAGCGGCCGCGGCCTGGTCGCCGTGGGCCGCGCCACCGCGCGGCACGAGCCGGCCATTCTCCCGGATCAAGGCCCAGTACGAGGCTTCGCCGAAGCTGCCGCTTGACCGACTGCCGCCGTACCTGCGGCTGTTGCTGACCAAGCCGGCGGCCACCGAGGAGGTGCACGTCTATCTGCTGGCCGTTCCGGACTCGCCCTACCTGGTGCACCTCTACGACCCGGGCTCAGGGCAGCTGGTAGCCACCCGGGCGAGCGCCGACGCGGTGCCGCTCGGCCTACCAGGGGAGCCGGACGCGGTACTGGTGCTGGTGGCCGCACCGGTGCGGTGGTACGCCGAGCGCGGTGCGGAGAGCCTCCGGCTCGCCCATGTTCAGGCCGGGGTGACGCTGGCGGAGCTGCGGCAGGCGGTCGCGGGCTGCCAGCTCCAGGTGACCACCCGGTGCGATCCCGCGCTGAGTGAGCTGCTGGAGCTGAGGCCGGATCAGGAGGTGCCGGCCGCCGTGGTCGGTGTGTACCGGGAGGCCGAGCGTGCCGCTGACGACTGAGGCGGACTTCTATTACGCGGCGCTGCGTCTCGGCCCTCCGCCGCTCGGGACGCCGGAGCCAGGTCCCACGGCGGTCACCGGACCAGGCGACGTCTCCCCGGGGGAGCCGCGGGCGGCCCTTGACCAGTGCGGGAGGTGGCTAAACGAGCAGTTCGGACCTCGCCTGACGGTGCTGATCGGCGTGGTGCGGGCCGAAGGTATGGCCCCCGGGCTTTACCCGCCGGGTGAGGCCGAGCCGCTGCCCGGCTCGGCCACACGGCTTGAGGGGCTGCGGGCGGCCGGGCTACCGGTCGCTCTGCTCTGGTTCGGCGACGCGGGCGTGGCCGGCGCCGGCCTCGGAGCGCTGCTGGTGCGAATCGGCTGGGGGGCGCAGACCGTACGCGCGGCGCTGGGCACAGCCGGGTACCGGACGGCGCTCGACACCCGGGCGGGTCTTGTGCGCCGGCCAGGCGCGCACGACAACCACCTGGCCAGCCTGCTGATCGCGCGCTCGGCGGGCGAGCCCGCGACCAAGGACCTACGAGGAGGCGGCCGTTGAGCGGCTATGACGCGATCGTGGTCGGCGCCCGCTGCGCCGGCGCCAGCACCGCGCTGCTGCTGGCCCGGCAGGGGCGCCGCGTGCTGCTGCTGGACCGGGCGGTCTTCCCGAAGGACACCCTGTCGACAGGGCACATCCAGCTGCGGGGCGTTGCGACGCTCGCTGACTGGGAACTGCTGGACCGGCTGCGCGACACCGGCTGCCCGCCGATGGGGCGAACGATCTACCGGGCCGCCGGGATCACGGTGACCGGTTCGAGCCGTCCGGTGCGCGGCCAGCGGATGAACTACGCGCCACGCCGCCACCTGCTGGACCGGCTGCTTGTCGAGGCCGCGGTGGCGGCCGGAGTGGAGTTCCGGGACGCCACCACGGTCGACGACCTGCTCTTCGCCGACGGGCGGGCGACCGGCGTACGCTGCCGCACCGCCGGCGGCGGCTGGGTGAACGAGCGGGCTTCGCTGGTGGTCGGCGCGGACGGAATGCGGTCGCTGGTGGCGCGCCGAGTGCGGGCCGCGGCGCTGGCCGAGGCCGCGACCAAGAGCTGCGTCTACTACGCCTTCTGGGACCTGCCGACCGACAACGCGCTGTCGGTGACCAGGGCGGACGGTGCGCTGGTCGGCGCCGTCGGGACCAACGGCGGCACCCTGGTGGCCTGCTATCTGCGCCACCGGGAGTTCGCCCGGGCCAGGCAGCGGCCCCTGGATGTGTACCTGGGGACCATCCGCGAGCACGACGGCGAACTCTTCGAGCGGCTGCGTGCGGCCGAGATGACCGAACGACTCCACGGCACGGGCGACCAGCCGAACTTCATCCGGCGTGCCGCGGGCCCCGGGTGGGCGCTGGCGGGCGACGCCGCGGTGCACAAGGACTCGGTCACCGCGTGGGGTATCACGGACGCGTTTCTCCAGGCCCAACTGCTCACCGACTGCCTCGCGTCGGCGGTGACCCCGGATCGGGCGCTGACCGAGTACGCCGCCACGCTTCGGAGCGCCGCCAGGCCCGGCTACGAGGCCGCTCTGGCGGTCGCCGACCTGAACCTCGACGACGGCGACCTGGCGTTTATGCACCGGCTGGCCGACGATCCGGCACTCGCCGACCTCTACTTCTCGATGACATCGGGCGCGATCACGTACCAGGAGTTCGACGCCGCGTTCCGAGCCCAATCCCCTGCCGGAGTGAGCACCGCGACCCAGGAGAGTTCGAGCCATGCGGATAGCGACCGTCGACTACACGGCACCGCACGCGGCTGAGGAGTTCGCCCGCTCCGTGCACGCCACCGGATTCGGCATACTCCGCGGTCATCCACTGGCCGAATCGGGCCTGCCGGAAGTGGTCCGCCAGGAGTGGTCGCGTTTCTTCGAAACCGATCGCAAGTGGAAGTACAGGACATCGGGCGGGCAGGACGGGTTCTTCCCCTCGCCGCCGGTGCGCGGCGGGCCGGGCGCCCAGGAACTGGGCCAACGGGAGTTCTTCCAGGTCCTACGCCACGGCACCTATCCGGAGGAGGTCTCGGACTCCGCCCTGCGGTACTTCGACGAAGGCAGGCGGCTCGCGGCCACGATCCTCGGCTGGCTCGGCGACTCCGCGCCCGCCGAGGTTCCGCAGGGATTCGGCATGCCGCTGCCGCGTACGCTGGCCGCGGGCTCGGGCACGACGCTGCGCATCCAGCGCTACTTCCCGCGGATCGACGAGAACACCAACGCATCGCTGCGGGGGTTCGCCCACAAGGATCTGAGCCTTGTCACCGTGCTGGCCGCCCCTCGCGAACCGGGACTTCAGGTGCGCGACAACGCGGGCGAATGGCACGACGTGCCGTGCGACCCCGGGGCGTTCGTCATCAACACCGGAGAAATGCTCGAACAGATCACCGCCGGGCACTACCGTGCCACCGAGCACCGAGTGCGTTGGCCTGGCGGCGGCGGAAGCGGTCGCTCTCGCCTCTCCATGCCCCTGTTCGTTCATCCGGCGGGCAACACCCGGCTGAACGAGCACCACACGGCGGCGTCGTTCCTGAACGAGCGACTGGCCGAGATGCACCGGGAATGGATGTCAGCCGGTCGGCGAGCGGATCGTCGCGCACCCGCGCGCTGACACGGGAGTCTCGTTGCCTCCGCCACGAGCCCTGGCCGGTCTTTCCAACAGCCCCGCACCGATGGGACCATCGCGACGGCGTACGTCCAGACGGTGAATGGACAGGATGGTGATGTCGCGTGACACCGAGACCTCGGGAGCCGCGCCTGCTGGCATACGCCGCGGTGAGCAGCCTGGTGTTGGCGCACGACGCCGATGCGCGAGGCGTCGCGCCGAACTACTGGAAGTGGGCGGCCGACGCACACGGGGCGATGGCTTCCGCCCTGCTCGACTCGGAGGAGCCCGGTGTTCGCGCGCGGGCGTCGATGGTAACCGCGAACCCGCGCGACGACGGCGCCTGCTGGCAGCTGGTGAAGGAACTCGAGTCCGTCTTCACGGAGTTCGCCGGCACGTCGGCGTCCGCGCGGCTGCTCAGGCTCGCCCAGAAGGTGGAGACTTCGTCACGGCTGCTCGTTCACCTCGGTTCCCCCCTCGGCCAGGAGACTCCCGCGCCGGGGGCGCAGGCGCTGCTCGGTGGCGTGGCCCGGCGTCCCCACCACGGGACGCATCCGGTTGACGCCGCCGTCGTCATTCCGTTTCGCGCGGCGGAGGACGCGCATGACCGCGTGCGGAACCTGGCCGCCGTGCTCAACGCCCTCGCGGACCAGAGCCATCCGCGCGACCGATACCGGGTGATCGTCGTCGAGAGCGACACGCGACCTCGGTGGAAGGAACTCTTCGGCGGAGCCTGCGACCACTACCTGTTCGCTCCGAGTCCCGGCCCGTTCAACAAGTCGTGGGCCGTGAACGTCGGTGTCGTGCACGGCGCGCGTCCTGCCGAACTGGTATGCGTCCTCGACGGCGACATCCTGGTCGATCACCATTTCGTCGAGCGCGCGATCGAACGATTCGGCCATTGCGGAACGCAGGCACACTGGCCCTATCGCGACATGCTCTTTCTCGACGACCGCGCCAGCGCGCGTGCGAGTACGCGGCGCTGCCTCGAGGGGACGCACGGGGTCGATCAGGAAGATCTGCGCGGAGTCTGGCTCCGGCGGCCGCCGGGCGGGTGCGTGTGGCTCCGGGAGTCGCTCTTTCGACGACTGGCCGGGATGGACGAACGATTCGTCGGATGGGGCGGCGAGGACGAGGACTTCGTCTGGCGTATCGAACGTCACGGCGTCATGGATCGCCATGACGATCCGTTGGTGCATTTGCACCACGGTCGCGCCCCGCACAAAGCTGAAGGCGGCATTCCGTTCTACGAGGAGGTCGAGAACCTCGCCTTCTGCACCTGGCCGTTCGACGCCGAGATCGGCCGGCTGGATCGCTACGTCAGATAGTCGTCACGTGGTCGCCGATGTCTCCCGTTCCAGCCACCGCTTCGGTGGTGAGTTCGCCGATTGACCGCTGAACTTCCGCAGTTGAACAGCGGCAAGCCGACGAGAGAAATCACGATCGGAGCTGTTGACAGGTTTCGACACCGGCCGTCAGACTCCCTAAGTCGCTTGATTCGTGCTCGCCTCGTCCGAGAGATTCCGCGTTGGCGGCCCGAGCCCGGAGGAACAGTTGCTTGTTCTCGGCATAACCAACAATGACTTAGCGGGAGCCTGCCTGGTGGAGGACGGCGAGATCGTCGCCGCCGCGAGTGAGGAGCGCTTCACCCGGATCAAGGATCACAAGACGTGGCCGACGCGATCGATCGACTTCGTTCTCCACGAGGGCAGGACGTCACTCGACGCCATGGACGCGATCGCATACGGCTGGCATGCGGGGTTCGACGCCGATCGGCACCTGCTGCTCTATGTCGACCGCGTGGCGGAGGAGGTCAGGAGGAATCCCGACTCGTTCACCCACCTCAGAAAGCGGATCTCGGACGAGATGGCGAACGACAAGGAGAAGCGCGCCGAGTTCGACGACTTCGTGGACAACAATGGCCTGAGATCGAAGGCCACGTACGTCGACCATCACGAGGCACACGGGCTCGGCGCGTTCCTGTGCTCCCCCTTCGACGAGGCCCTGGTCGTGTCCTGTGACGGCAGAGGCGACTTCCAGTCGCTGACGGTCGCCTACTGCACGGAGCAGAAGACGGAGGTCCTCCAAAGGGAGACGTCCATCGACAGCCTGGGCTATTTTTACGGTCGGATCACCAAACTCCTCGGATTCCGAGCGAATCGCCACGAGGGAAAGATCACCGGGCTCGCGGCGCGCGGGAACCCGGCCAGGGCTCTGCCGCTGATGCGACAGATGATCGACATCGACGACGCCAACCGGATCCGTGCGCGGTGCGGAGACTTATTCCAGCCGTCGTACGACGGCTACACGACCGAGTTACGGGCCGAGATCGCCAAGCACGACCCGGCGGACGTCGCCGCTGCCGCGCAGGCGCACATCGAGTCGATACTGTCCACCCTCGTGGCCCGGCACATCGCCACGGTGCCCACGGGCAACGTCTGCCTTGCGGGCGGCGTGTTCGCGAACGTGAAGCTCAACCAGCGCATATTCGAGACGGCCGACGTCCGCAACGTCTACGTCCTGCCTCCGATGGGTGACGGCGGACTGCCGCTTCAGGCCGCCGTCGTCGCGTCGCACCGCCGAACCTCCTTGCGTCCCAAGGCACCCTCCATGGCGCTTGGCCCCGACGCGACGATTTCCACGGCGCGGTTGGACGAGCTCCTCGGCGAATATCCCACCCTGTCGGTTCGGCGCGTCGATCACGGCATGGAGAAGATCGTCGTCGACGCCCTGGCAGACAGCCAGGTCGTGGGAACGTTTCGCGGTCGCATGGAATTCGGACCACGCGCGCTCGGCAATCGAAGTGTGCTCTACCGCACCGACGACGTCGCGATCAACGACTGGCTCAACGGGCGACTGAACAGGACCGAGTTCATGCCCTTCGCGCCGATCACGGCGGAGGAGCTCGCCGCGGACTGCTACGTCGGGTGGTCGAGCGACCACGTGTCCGCGCGATTCATGACGATCACGTACGAGTGCCACGAGCAGTTCTCGAAGACCTGCCCCGCCGTCGTGCACGTCGACAACACGGCGCGTCCCCAGATCGTGCGCGAGCAGGACGACCCCTTCCTGCACAGGGTCCTGCTCTCCTGGTACGAGCGAACCGGACAAGCGGCGTTGGTCAACACCTCGTTCAACAAGCACGAGGAGCCGATCGTCGGATCGCACCGCGACGCGCTCGACGCGCTGCGGAGCGGTGCGATAGACGTGCTGCTGGTCGACGACACGTTCGTCATCCGGGACGAGGCACGCGATGCCGCGGACCTGCCCGATCGGCAGTAGGAGGAGCGCAGTGGACGCGGAGTCCCGCCGGATCCGGATCGCGGCCGTCGTCTTCGACATGGACGGTGTCATCGTCGACTCAGGACCGGTCATCGAGCATGCCTGGGGTGAGGTCTCACGTCGCCACGGTCGCGTTCTGACCCCCGATGACATCGCGAGGTGCGTTCATGGGCGACCGGGTTCTGAAACGGTTCGGCTTCTCTTCCCGGACCGGTCGGAGAGCGACCGCAAGGCCATCTGGTCGGAGGTCGACAGGGCCGAGGAGGAGGCGGAGTGCTCCGCGATTCCGGGGGTCGTCGGCCTGCTCACCGCGCTCGCTCGCCGTGGCGTCGCCCTTGGGCTCGTGACCAGCAGTTGGCCGCGGCGGATCGAGTTCGTGCTGGACCATCTCGAACTGACCGGCGTTTTCAAGGTGTCGGTCAATCGCGATGACGTCCCACGCGGGAAGCCGAACCCCGACCCGTATCTGTTGGCGTCGGTGAGGCTCGGGATCGATCCGGAACGGGTGCTGGTCTTCGAGGACTCGGAAGCGGGCGTACGGTCGGCCGTCGCGGCGGGTGCGGTCTGCGTGGCCGTCGGCGACGCCGGACTGGTCGACATCGGCGCCGTCGCCAGCGTGCCCGACTTCACCGGCATCGTGATCGGCGAGGCGCCGGCGGGACGGACGACCCTGACGGGATGGGACGCGGGAATCGTGGTCGACCTGGAGTCCGGGCCAGCCCGCGTCTGACGTCGATCTGTGCACGCGGTTCCGCCTGAGACAACGAGAGGATCGGCTTTCGTCATGGATGACATCACAGCGAGTGTTGTCGAACTCTACCAACAGTATCCTTATCCGACCTACGGGAACCATTCAGACTATTTCGAGACTTTCCTTCAGCCGGTGATGGAGGAGGTCGGCCCGCTGTCCACCCTGCTCGAAGCCGGCTGTGGAACGGGGTGCGTCACCGTCGACCTCGCGGCGGCGATGCCGGCGACGAAGATCGTCGCGTTCGACCTGTCCGAGCCGTCCCTTGCCTACGCGCGTGCGCTCATGCGGCAACGGGAGGTCACCAACGCGCACGTCGAGCGGCGCAATTTCCTCGACGCCAACGACGACCTGCGCGGCTTCGACTTCGTGTACTGCCACGGTGTCCTCCAGACCCTGTCGGACACCGCGCTCGGTGCGCGGCGGCTCTTCGAGTTCGTGCGACCCGGCGGCCACGTGTACGTCTGGACGTACGCGACGCTCGGCCGCCGCGAGCTCCAGGACCTGCGGGAGTCGCTTCGCATCCTGCGGATCGGGCCCGACCACCCCGACCGGTTGGACCTGGTGCGGACCCTGGCGCCCGAGCACTTCGCGCGGAAGGTGTACCGCGAGAACATGCCGGCCGACGAGTCGTTGATCCACCTGCACGACGTGGTCTATCACCCGCATGATCTGGATTTCCGGGTCGACCAGCTCTACGACCTCTTCGAGGGCACCGGCTTCGACGTGGTGCGCCTGGTGGAGGCCAACGGCGAACCGTGGCCCAGCGTCGCGGCGATGCCGTGGTCACCCGAGGTCAAAGACCTGGCCGCTGGCCTGCCGCAGAGGCAGCGTGACGCGCTGATCGAACTCACCCTCAAACCTGCCGGATTCGGTGTCCTCCTCCGCCGGCCCTGACGCTCGCGGGCTCTCGTCGGACGGACGCGCTCCGTCCGACGAGACGATGTGAACCGCGATCGGCGTCACGGACCGCTCGCCGCGATCAACGGGGCGGGCTCACACGGGAGTACGCGAGCGCCCAGGAGGCTCAATGGCCACCACAAGCACGCCGTCCGACAGCCTTTTCGCCGCGTCGTACCGCCGGGCCACCCTCACCATCAGCAGCGGCTTCGCGATCGTGGCGTTCGCCGCGCTGGCGCTCGGCACCGTCATGCCGGTCGCGGTGCGCGACCTCGACGGGCTGCCCCAGTACGCGCTGGTCTTCAGCGGGTTCCTGGTGGCAGGGGTCGTGGGCACGGCCCTGGCTGGCGGTATCACCGACCGCGTCGGGCCGGTCCCGGTGATCTGGGCCGGGTTGACGTGTTTCACCGTGGGTGCCGTGCTGTCCGGCGCGGCGGGCTCGGTGTGGACGTTCGTCGCGGGCCGTGTGGTCCAGGGAGCGGGCGGCGGGGCCGTGACGGTCGCCCTGATCGTCGTCGTCGCCCGGGCCTATCCGGAGCACCTGCGCCCCCGGATGTTCTCGCTGACCACCGCCTGTTGGATCCTGCCGTCGCTGTTGGGCCCGCCGATCGCCGGGGCGGTCGCGGACTGGCTCTCCTGGCGTTGGGTCTTCCACCTCACCGCGCTGCTCACGCTCGCCGTGCTTGTCTGGCAGTTACTCTCCCGCCCGCTGAACGGCTTGCCCGAGCCTCAGGAGGAGAACGCTCCCCCAGCCCGGCCGCCGATGCTCGCGGCGCTGGCGGTGGCGGCCGGCGCGGCGTTGGTGCAGTACGCGCTGTCGCCGCACGCGCGCGTGCCGTTCCTTCTGGCGGCCGCCGGGCTGACGGTGCTCGTGCTGAGTGCGCGTCGACTCTTCCCGCCTCGCACGCTGCGCGCCGGCCGCGGCCTGCCGGCGCTCGTCCTGGTACGCGGCGCCGCCGCCGCCGCGTACTTCGCCGTCGAGTCCTACCTGCCGCTGCTCCTCATCGACGAACGCGGCCTGCCGCCCATCGCCGCCGGTTCTGTGCTGCTCGGCGCCGCGGTGTGCTGGGCCGGGGCATCCTGGGTGCAGAGCCGCCCCCGGCTGCGGCCGCACCGGCAGCGGGTGCTGCTGACCGGCGCGCTCGTGCACCTGCTGGGTACGGCGGTGGCGCTCGGCGGCACCACGCCCGGCACGCCCACAGCCGTGGCCGCCGCCGGCCTTGTCCTGTGCGCCTGCGGGATGGGCGTCCTGCTGCCCGGCATCGGCGTGCTCGCGTTGGAGTACTCTTCGCCCGCGGAGCAGGGCACCAACTCCGCGGCCCTGCAACTCGCGGACAGCCTGTGCAGCATGTTGTTGATCGGTGTGTGCGGTGCGGCGTTCAACATGGTCCAGCAGCAGACCAGTTCGGACGGCACCGCGTTCGCCGCCGTCTTCGCCCTGGCCGTGGCGGCCGCCCTGGTCGCCTGTCCACTGGTGCTGCGCATCGGACGGCCGCGAGAGAGGACGAGCACCCTTACGCGGCCACGGGTTGGGCGGGCGTCCTGACGTCGCCGTCCCGCGGATCGCTCACCGAGCCCCGGGGTCTTCAGACGACCGATCGAGGGCCGGGAACGGCGCTTCTCGCCGTCACCTCGGCCGCCCGACGCGTGTCGAACAGGCGCTTCGCGAACGGCTTCTGCCAGCGGTAGCAGCCCCCGTCGAAGCCGCCGTACTCATCCAGGTAGTCGAGTTTCGTCGGCCGGAAGCGCTCGACAAGATCCTCGGGTACGAACGCCGGGTACAGCAGCCCTGCGTGGTGGAGCGAGTAGTACACACTGTCGGCACAGTCGAAGCGGCGCACCCGCTCCTCGAACTCCTCGACGAAGTCGTCCGGCCGACTCTCCAACACGGCGATGAGATCGAGGAAGTTGCGGAGGGTCAGGTCCTTGCCGCTCTCGATGTAGTACAGCATCGTGGCACGCACGTGCACCTGGACGCAGGCGTCAAGAATCTGGTCGACGCGGTCCAGCATGCGGGCGGGTACGCCGTACAGCGTCGTGGGAAGCGAGCGATCCAAGAGCTCCTCCACGTCGTTCGTCAGCCCTGTCGTCGGCTGGAAGAGACTCGATATTCCCGTCAGGATGTACATGTCGACCAGGCTGGAGTTCCCCACCTTCATGAAAGGCAACGAGGAATTGGTGACGACCGTCTTGAAGTACAGCTCGGTCCTCCGGTCGAACGGGGTGATGCGCTGCCCGTTGACGGACGGGGCGCCTACGTCGTAGCCGAGTTCGGCCGCGACGTCCGCGTAGACCGCGAAGTCGTCGCGTCGCAGGAAGACGTCGAGGTTGGACACGCGCCGCGCCGCGGGATCCAGGTAGACATGTTCGCCGAGGACCGGGCCCTTGCGGATCAGGTAGGGCAGACCGGCGTCGTTGAGGCCACGGAGCACCTTCCCGTACTCGTCGGTGAGTAGGGCGGTGCGCAGCCTGTTCGCCTCATAGACGTCCGCGTAGATCCAGCGATACGGCATCAGGGGACGGCCGTCCGCCGCGTGGGTGAGGCGGTTCCGTGACAGATTGCGGCCCACGATCGGCAGGACCATGTGTCGGGCCGCCTGATCGATGAACCGCCCCCAGTCCAGTTTCCCTTCGTGAGCCGCCAGGAAGGACCGGATCCGGTCCTTCTCCTCGGTGGTCAGGCGCAGCCTGGCGAGCGCGAGCAGCAGCTCGTCCTCGGGCCTGAGTCCCCTCAGCGTGCTGGCCTTCAACAACGGTTGTGCCTCCTTCGTGAGGAGATGTGCGGGTGTGAGAGGTGCCGGCGCCAGCGGAGGGGTTACGCGCCGCCGGCCTCGCACCGATAGCGCTCGGCGCGCGCGATGATCCGACGCAGCGTCGTCACCGCTCCTACGGGCTGCCGGCCGAACGCCGTCTCCCCGGCGAGGAGAAGGGAATCGGCTCCCTCCAGGACGGCGTTGGCGACATCCGACACCTCTGCCCTGGTGGGCCGGGCATGCTGTTGCATCGAGTACAGAAGCTGTGTCGCCACCATGGAATACGCGCCGGCCCGACGACATGCCGCGATCGTCCGCTTCTGGATGAAGGGCACGTTTTCGTAGCCGGCTTCGAGGGCCAGATCGCCCCGCGCCACCATGAGCCCGTCGAACGCCTCGACGACTTCGTCGAGGGCGTCCACGGTCCGCGGGTGCTCGACCTTGGCCATGAGGACGGAGTCGGGGGCGAGGGCGCGCAGCGCTTCCTGGTCGGCTCTGCCGTATGCGAACGAGAGCGCCACGATGTCGACGCCGAGGGTGAGGGCGAACCGAAGGTCCTCCGCGTCCCCCTCGTACAGGCCGTTCCCGTCGGGCACGACGCCCGGCATGCTGACGCCCCGGCCGCTCGTCACGGCGCCGCCCTGGACGACCTCGCACCGCAGGACTCCGGTCTCGGCGTCCTTCACCCGGAGCACCACTGCCCCGTCGTCCACCAGGACGCTGCCGCCGGGGCGTACGTGCTCCTCGGGCCAGGGGTGTTTGGTCCAGGTGCGGTGCGAGGTGGGGCGGCAGGGACGGGCGGCGAGCTCTACGGTCTCGCCGGCCGCCCAGTCGGCGCGCCCGCCGGGGAGCGCGCCCAGCCTGTTCTTACGTCCCTGGAGGTCCGCCAGAATGCGCACGGGACGGTCGAACTTGTCGGCGGCCTCGCGCACCAGGTCGACTGTCCGGGCGTGTTCCTCGCGGGTGCCGTTGCACATGCCCAGGCGTACGATGTCGATTCCCGCTGCCACGAGGGCTTCGACGCAGGCGGGATCCCTGCTACTGGGGCCAATGGTGACCGCTACGTCGGTTCTCGTGGATGCCAGGTCGATCATGAAGCGTCACCGGTTTTCGGACGTGGAGTGGAGAGCGGGGTGAGCACGGGAGGCGGAGAGGAGTGGTCGGCGGTTGCGCGGGGACGGGTGCCGACCACGCTGTCCAGGGTCGCGATCATCCAGTGGGCGAGGTCGCATTGGGCGTGCGCGGCGGCGATCTCCCAGGTGAGCCGGAGATTCCGGGGAACGGTGAGTCGGATAGTGTCCATCCCTTCGCGGTCGGCGGGCGGGACGCTGCGGGGTTTGGATCTCATTGCGTGCCGCAACTGGTTCCGCGACCAGCCCGCCGCCTCGGCCTGGTCCAGCCAGAGATCCTGCTCGGCGTCCGGTAGCGCAGCGACTTCGGCATGGTGCTGGAGGCTCAGTCCGCTGCGACGACGAGACGTGGTGAAACGCCTGGCTATCCACGCGTAGTTACGCAGGGTCTGGTAACCGAGAGAGGTTTCCTCCACCGCGCTGCGGTAGCGGTCCGGGTATAGGTCCTGGCCGTATACCAGCCAGTCTCCCAGCCACCATGCGGAGGCGTCGTGCAATCGCGAGATCTTCTCCCCGACGCTCTTCCATGCCTCCAAAGAGAGGCACGCCGGTAGGGAGATGGAGTTCCGGTACGTCAGCACCTTCTTCTCGATCGGGTTCTGGTGCCCGAGAACCCTGCCGTACCCGTCACCCTTCATTCCATGCATCTACCGCCGTCCTTCCGCTTCTCACTTCTCGCTTCTCGCTTCTCGCTTCTCGCTTCTTGCGTGAACTCCGGCCACCGGTGCACAGATTGCGCCTTTTGCAACATTCGCCCGCGTTTCCATGTCCGCGAACATCGTCGGCGCGGGGTTCCAGCCCCTCCGTGTCCCGCCGGCGGGACCGCGGTCACGCGACGCTTGAGGCGCTTCAACGCGCTCGGATACTCTGCGGAACGGGAAATCCCCTTTCTCGGCAACGAATTCCGGTGAACGAGAGGCACTTGCGCTCATGCCCTGAACGCTTCCGAGAGGAGTTGCACATGTCACACAGCAAGCACCTTTCTCGTGACGACGTAGTGGCTCTGAGGAGTCTTGCGAGTCTGCAGCCGCGATTCACACTCGATCAGTCCGTCGCAGCCATCGAGTCGGCCGGTCCCGTCAGGGCCGGTCGCTTCCTCGAGTCCCTGAGGATGCGGACGCTCGTGTGGCGACGACTCTCTCCCTTAGCTTCGTCGAATCCGGCCGTGCGGCGCTGCCTGGACACCATGGCCGAAAAGGTGCGGGACCTGGAGCGCGCGCACGGCGTCCTCGACGAGAACATGAAACGGCTGCACGGAATCGCGGTCGACTTGGGGATCGAGATATTCGGAGGGAAGGGGCTCGGCGCCAACGTCGGATACGAGGACCGCACCGTTCGGGACTTCAACGACATCGACCTTTTCGTGCGGACCTGCGCGGACGGGTGGCGTGTCTCGCGAATCCTGAGGGAGGAGTTCGGGTACGTCTATCAGGACAATGAGCTGCCCTGGTTCAAGTACGACGAGGACGAGGATCTGCTGTACGGCCAGATCAACCTCGTCGCGCCCGCCGGCAGCCCGGATTTCCTGAACGTCGACATCCACTTCGGCGACTACTCCGTCCGGCACTGCGCTCGGCTCGGGCTCACCGACACTCTGCCCTTCAGCCCGCCCGGTCTGCACATCGTGGCGCCGGAGGAGAACCTGGCCTGCATCGTCAACAACGCTGCCGGCGACTACTTCGTGACGGCCAAGGACACCAACGACCTGCTGACGGCTCTCTCCCGCCCCTCCTTCGCCGCCGATCGGCTGACCGCCAGGCTGCGCAGGGCCCACCTCCAGGGCTTCTTCGGCTACCTCGTCACGACGCTCCGTGCCTCCTCGGCGCTGACCGCCCAGCAGGAGACCGCACTGCTGGCGCTGCGCCCGGCGCGCACCCTCGAACCCTCGCCGCTGCCGGATCGCCCCGACTGGAGCCGCCGTTGCATCGGCACGACCGTCCACGCGTTCTCCACCGGCCGCGCCCGCGGCCTCCTCCCCGCCGTACGGTTGGCCGCCGACGCGTTCTCCTACTACCGCAGACGGCTCACCCTTTCTGTCGTCCAGCCCGAGCATGAGACGTCGATCAGGCCGGTGTCCTTCAACCCGTGGACGTGCGTGCGGCTGGTTCCCGTGGACCTCGCCCGGAGCCTCCTGCCCGACGACGTCTCCTCGCCGCCCTCGGCACCCGCAGCCGCCGGCGCCGGCGCCGGCGTCCGCATGGCTGAGGATCCGGACATCGAACGGTTCGACACCGCGTCGGGCAGCTACCTCCGCGTGGGGGAGGAGTTCTTCGTGGCCACGGTCTCCTACGAGTTGTCCCGCGGCGTGATCGCGCGCGTCGTGGCAGCCGCCGCGTCGTGATGATCGACCTGACCGGGCCGCCGCGGCCCTGGCCCGATCGACTCGCGGCCCGGTTCGTCGACGCGCAGTCCCGCGCACTGGGCATGCCCGGCGCCTGGTCATCGCCGCCCCCTCGAGGGGAGCCAGCCCTGTTGGAGCGACTGGCGGAGCTTTTCGGCGCCGACACGGAACGGACTGTGGTGACCGGCGGCGTCCGCCAGTTCGCCGCGGCGTGGACGCCACTCGGCACGGAGGCTGTCGTGGAGGCACCCTCCTTCCTCGACATTCCCGAGCTGCTCGGCATGGGCGGCCGGGTGCGCCAGGTGGCGTGGAACGCCATGGCGGAGGCCGCCTCCCGGGCCACGGGGCTGACGACCCTCTGGGTGACCACGCCGTTCCGCAATCCCGATGGCCTGACCGTGAAGGAGCCGCTGGCCGCTGACCTGGGGCGGCTGGCGGCCCGGGGGCACCGCGTCGTCGTGAACCAGGTCTACCGCTGGTTCGCGCCCGACGGCGCCGTCCCGCCCGTACCGGTCGGCGCCTGGACGGTCACGTCGCTGGCAAAGGCGGCAGGTGGCGGAAGCCGGCTCGGCTGGGTCACCGCCCCCTGCGCGGCGGCCGTCTCGCGGGACCTGACCGCGCTCGGCCCGCCGACCGCCTGGCAGCGAGCCTGGGCGGCCTTCCTTCGTCCGCGCACGTTCGCCGCGTTGCGCTCTGCCTGCGTCGAGCCGACACAGGACGCGCGCCGCGCGTTCACGTCGCGCGCGGCCGACCTGCTCGGCTGGCACGTCGCGGGAGGAGGTCCGTCCCTGCTGCTGGAGTGCGAAGGCACCGACGAGCGGCGAGCAGTGGCCGCACTGACCGACGCCGGACTGCGGGTCTCTCCGGGCGCGGCCTTCGGCGCCCCCCGTCCGTCCGTCCGGCTGGCCTTCTCCGGCACGGACCCGGCCGGGGCGACGACCGCGGCCGAGTGTTTCGCCGCCCTCGCCGGGCGGCCGGGCGCGCCCGCCTTCCGCCCAGCTGTGGACGCGGACGCGTGACACCACCGTGCCGGGCGGGCGCCGGATCACCACTGCGCCTCGATGACATCGGCCGCGGCGACGGCGCCGCCGACTCCGCGCATGCACTGCCGCATCGCGTGGACCTCCCGTCGAATCCCCTCGTCGCGGTGGACCTCCTCCACGGCCGCGCGCAGAATGCCCGGCGTGAGATCCGTCTCCCTGAGGCGTCGCCCGAGGCCGAGCGCCTCGACTCTGCTGGCGATGACCTCCTGCTCGGGGCGCTGCGGTAGGGCGACGATCGGCACACCGCTGAGCAGCGCCTCCATCGTGGAGTTCATCCCCGTGTGGGAGAGGAAAACGTCGGCGTGCCGCAGGACGGCTGGCTGCGGGAAGAAGGGGCGCACCTCGACCGTGGGAGGGAGCGGCCCGAGGGTACCGGTGTCCACGTGGTCACCGACCGCCATAACCGTGTGCCAGGCCCCGTCCCGGAACGCCTCGGCACAGAGCCTGAACAGGTCAGGGCGGTGGGAGGCCGTCCCCAGCGAGACGAAGAGGACGAGGCTCGACGGGTCGGGCGGGCTCCACCCACCGGCGCGCGACCTGGTTCCCAGGTCCGGGCCGACGAAGTGGTAGCTGTCGTCGAAGGTCTCACCGGCGAGCTGGAAGCGGCGCGGCAGGAAGACGATGTTCAGCTGGGCGGGGGGACCGGCCATCATCACCGTCGACATGCTGACCCGGTGCTCGCGGGCCATCCGCCGCAACGTCCGCCACACCGGCTGGAGGGTGGACTGGTCGGGCGACGCCATGCTGGGGAGCAGGCTCTCCATCGTGTGCCTGTTGCTGGCGAAGCTCGGCAGCAGGCCGACGCCGAGCAGCCCGAGCCGCTCGGCGATCATCCTGCCGCTGGGCGTCATCATGTCGTAGCAGACGGCGTCGGGACGTTCGGCCCGCGCGTGGTCGAGAAGGGAAGGGAACCCCGCCTCGATCAGCTCGGCGAAGAGAGCCAGCCGGTGCGCGAACCGCTCCGGTCCCGATGTGCGCGAGGCGGGCTGCGGGGGCATCTCGAAATCGATGGGCAGCAGGTCCGCGCCGGCGGAGACGACGGCGCGGGACATCTTCGGATGGACGCCGTAGGTGACGCGGTGCCCGCGCCTGACCAGCTCCTCCACCAGCGGAAGCGTGGGGTTGACGTGGCCGGGGGTCGGCAAGGAGGTGAACAGGATGTTCCTGGTCATCCCGTTCCCCCCTCGGTGGCGCGGAGGGACGGAGCCGCCGTCTTGGCGCTGCAGCGATGGAACACACGAACGAACTCGGCGCCTTCCTCGATGACGACTGGCCTCACCCCGTGGAGAATCCCCGCACCCGGGGCGTTGTTGACGAAGACGACCGCATCCGGCCCGAGGGCGCCGAGGTCCACGCCGAACTCGCGCATCATCGGCTCGTGTAACTCCTGGCGCAGCACGGGCTTGCTGCCCGGCGTGGGCTCCACCGACCACTCGAAGAGGTCGTCGAAACGCAGATGGTGGCGGCGCATGAAACCGCGGACGTCGGCCAGGAGCACCTCCCCGCCGGCGAAGCCGGCCACCGGCCCGTAGAGGTGGGAGAAGAGCATCGCATCGCGGTCCATGTGGAGCCGTTTGAAGCTCCAGGCGCTCCCGTACTGCTCCAACGGGATGCTCCCGTCCTCTGTCACCCCTGTCTTGATCCGGGAGGCGGCGGTTGCGTCCACTTCGTCGCACTCGGTGCGGAACACCTCCCAGACCGCCCGGAACAGCACCTCGTGGAAGCGGCGAGTCTGCGGAAGGTCGAAGGCCGCCTCAAGTCCCGTCACCAGCGCGGCCCCGGCGCCCGTGCGACCCGGGTCCCGGAGCAGACGGTCGACGACATCGCGCACGAGCGTCGCGGGCACCTCTGTCGCCTGCGGTGCCAGCACGTGGTCGGCCAAGGCCACCGTCATGCCAGCCAGCGCCGTTCCCGCGCCCTCCGGCGCTGGCACCTCAGCCATCCGGTCCAGGGCCGACCGGCGCCTGACCATCATGTCCGCCGCCCCACCGACCCTCGCGCCCCCGGTCATCGGAGTCCTTCCTTCCCGGCTCGTTCCGGTGTCGCGTCGTCGCCCAGCAGTAGGGCCTTGAGCCTCCGGGCCACCTCCGCGGCGGGCAGCAGACCGTCAACGTTCCGCAGCAGGCCCCGCTGGGAGAAGTAGGACTGCACCTCGCCGACCACCACTCGGTACTCGCGCAGCCGACGTGTGTGGCGCAGCGCCTCGTCATCCCGGCGCGTGGTCGTTGGCCCACCGCACAACGCGCAGGTACTGCCGCCGCCGTCCTCCGTCGCGGCACCGCAGGAGGTGCAGATCCGACGGCCCGAAACGCGATGCCGTGAGACGTCGTCGGGTATCGACAGGACGATCAGGGCGCCGATCCGGTGGCCAGCCCCCTCCACGGCGCGCCGGAAGTCCTGGCACTGCGCGGTATCGCGCGGATAGCCCTCGACGGCGACCACACGCGTCCGGGCGGGGACACGGTCCAGGAAATGGTGGAACTCCCGCAGGACCAGCGAGTTCGGCAGCATCTCGTTGCGTGCCAGCGGGCCGTGCACGAGCGCGCCCAACGCGTCGCCCTCACGAGCCAGCCGCAGGCCGTAGTCGCGCACGCCGAAGCGTGTGAGCCGCGGGTGCTCAGAGGCCAGCCGGGTCAAGGCCGTTGTCTTGCCCGCGCCGGGAGGGCCCAGCACCGGGAAGACCGACAGGCCGGTCATCCCCTCGCCTCCAGGTCCGGGCGCGTCACGCCGTGCCGGGCGAGAAGGGACCAGCCCCGGTCGGTGGTGGCGTGGTCCACCCGCACCCTGCCTTCCGCCTCGTGCAACTCCAGGGCGCGCAGAGTGGCGTACAGCCTGCGGTCCGGAGAGGCCATGAGCACCTCGGAGAGGTGGTAGAGCTGGTTGGTGTCCGCGGCCAAGCGAGCCGCCTCGGGGAAGCTCTCCGCGAGGAGGTGGGCCAACTCCAACGGCCCGTTGTCGACGAGGTAGACGGTCAGCGGGTCGGCGTAGAGCATCGTCACTGCCTCGTCCCAGTCCCGGACGGTCCGTACGTTGGGGGACCGGTTGACGTCGCTCCCCTCCAGGATCCGGATGTTCCCGTCGTCCTCGATCAGGCAGGCGAGTCCGTCCAGGTGGCGCACCTGAGGGCCGTTGTAGACCCGGGCCGGAACGTGTTTGCCCGCGTCGTTGAGGAACCGCTTGCCGAAGATGTCCGCTCGGGACTCCCGCGGCACGCTGACCGGGAGGCGGGACATCTTCCGCTGGGTCATACGACCATCGACGATGAGGTTCTTGTAGTAGATGAGGATCTCCCGGCCGTCCGGCAGGAGGATCTTCTGCTGGTAGTCGTGGAGGTCAGTGAGGCGTCCTCGAAGGCGTTCGCTGAGCCGCGCCATGGTGGTGTCGCCGTCGAGGAGGACGGAACGGATGTAGCAACCGACGTCCCGGTAGTCGTCCTCGCCGAGAAGCGTGATGACCTGGGCCGCCGCCTCCACACCGATCCGCTGGGCGTGGAACCAGTCCAGACTTATCCGGATGGTGAAGTCGGCGGCGTGCCGGTCGGTCGAGCGGGTCCGCCAGGCCCGCACCAAGCGATTGACGTGCGCCCGGGCGCTGGCCCCGTCGGTGGCGAAGTGCGCGGCGGTGATGAGTTCGATCTCCCTCAGGTCGGGCGAGTCGATCTCGTGCACGAACAGCTCGCAGAACTCAGGTTCCACCATGGGTTCGCCGCCTCCGGACAGCACGGCCTTCCACAGCCCCATGCTGTTCATCACACGCATGACGGGCTCGGGGTCACGAGCCACGCTGTAGCGAGTGATCTGGCCGAGCGAGACGGGGGAGGCGTAGTTGCAGTGGCCGCATCCCACCGGGCATTCCGACGACGGCCAGACATAGCAGGTGGCCGCGCGGGTCGGACCGTGCCAGGCGTAGGGAGGCAGCACGTCGATGATCTCGCTCCGACATCTGTCGAGTGCGTGCAGCTCCGGCGACAATCCTGGCTCAGAATTCCGTTTGAATATCGACTCGGGCATTCACTCGCTCCCAGTAAGACAGGTTGCTTCACGGCGGGATCGGTCGGTGTGCGCGGTCATGACGCTGCTTCAACGAGCTCCTGAATGACGTTTCTTATACCGTGTTCAAAGCGTGTGGCAGGTAACGGACCGACGAGTTCTCGTAGCTTTCTCCGGTCCGCCCGTCCCCGGCTGTCGGCGTACCGGTCTTTCATGGGCGGCGGGATTTCACCCTGTATCCAGAGTCGGACACCGAGTACGTGCGCCACGGTTCTCACGATGTGTCCGAGGGTGCGGGAAACGCCTGAGCCGACGTTCACCACGGAGCATCTCTCGCGCACGGCGCATCGCGACAACGCGGTCATGGCCAGCACGGCGTCGGAGACATAACTGAAGTCGCGGGCGATGTCGACGTCCCTCAGCCGGACGGTGCGGGCGCGCAGGGCCTGGGCGACGATGCGCGGAACGATGGCCCCGGTGCTCTGCCGCGGGCCGTAGACGTTGAAGAGGCGGAGGATCACGACCGCCGGCCCTGTGGTGTGGGCGAAGCTCTCGCACAGCTTCTCGGCGGCGATCTTACTCGCCGCGTACGGCGAGCGAGCGGCCAGCGGGTGCCGCTCGTCCACCGGATCGTAGCGAGTTGGTCCGTAGACCTCGGAGCTGGAGATATAGACCAGCCGCGCGGGCCGCGCCGTCCGGCACGCGCGCAGCACCGTGAGGGTTCCGGCGACATTCGTCCGCAGATACGCGTCCGGCCTCGCGTGGCTGTGAGGCACCGAGCTCAGCGCCGCCAGGTGGAAGATGGTCTCGCACTCACGAAGCAGCACGGCAAGAGAATCAGGTTCCTCGATACTCCACTGATCGATGGTGAGCCTGCCGCCGGGGGCCGAGAGAAATCCGTCGAGTCGTGTGCGCCCTACAACAGAACCACTCCTCACCAGGGCCCGAACGTTCGCCCCACGGTGCAGCAGGTGTTCCACCAGGTGGCTGCCGATGAATCCGCCAGCACCGGTAATCGCTACTGTCCTCCCCGACATATCCTGGCCGCAGGATAATTCTGAACGCATCCCGGATCTAGACATCGCGCCAATTTTTCCACCTCCCACCACGGCTGTCCATTGGAGCTTCGGCCATGGCGATCACGCCTATCCGCCCCGGGACTCACGCCTCGACATCCACAACGGGTTGCGAGAACTGCGCCCGATACAGGCGTGTGTAGATCCCGTCAGACGCCAGCAATTCACTGTGTGTCCCGCGCTCGACGATCGCTCCGGCCTCCATGACGAGAATGAGGTCCGCGTCCCGCACCGTGGCGAGCCGGTGGGCGATGACAAAGCAGGTCCGACCACGGCTCAACCGCGTCATGGCCTGTCGAACGAGCAGCTCGGTGTGGGCGTCGACGGAGCTGGTCGCCTCGTCGAGCACGAGAATGACCGGATCGGCGAGAAACGCCCGTGCGATGGTGATGAGTTGCCGCTCACCGGAACTGACACCCTGGCCGTCGTCACCGAGCACGGTGTCGTAACCGTCCGGAAGGGTGCGGATGAAGTGGTCGGCGTGCGCGGCGCGGCCGGCCGCCTCGATCTGGGCGCGCGTGGCCCCCTCGATGCCGTAGGCGATGTTCTCGGAGATCGTGCCGGCGAAGAGCCACGTGTCCTGCAGAACCATGCCGATGTGGGAGCGTACGTCGCGACGCGGCATACCACCGATGTCGACGCCGTCCAGCGAGATCCGGCCGCCCGCGGGATCGTAGAAGCGCATGAGCAGGTTCACCAGGGTCGTCTTACCGGCACCCGTGGGTCCCACGATGGCCACCGCCTGTCCCGGTTCGACGGTGAGCGACAGCTCCGTCATCAGCGGGGTCTCGGCTTCGTACCGGAACGAGACGGACTCGAAGGAGACGTGTCCCCGCGGTTGGACCGCCAGGGCAGGCGCCCGCCCCTCGTCGGCCTCCTCCTCCGCGTCAAGCACCTGGAAGACCCGAGCCGCGGACGCGACACCCGTCTGGATCACCCCGGACAGGCTCGCGGCGTTCGTCAGCGGTCCGCTGAACTGGCGCGAGTATTGGACGAATGCCTGGACATCGCCGATGGACAGGGAGCCGCTGGCGACCCGGAGGCCACCCACGACAGCCACCATGACGTACCCGAGGTTGCCGACGAAGGCGATCGCCGGCTGGATGAGCCCGCTCGTGAACAGCGCGCGGGTTCCCGCCGCGGTCTGCGCCTCGTTGTGCCCGCGGAATGCCTCCAGGGCCTGCCGTTGGCGGCCGAACACCCGAACCAGCATGTGTCCGCTGTACATCTCCTCCACGTGCGCGGTGAGGCGGCCGGTGGCCGCCGACCGTTCGGCGAACTGTGTCTGCGCGCGAGCCCCGATGAACGTCGTCAGCGCCACCGACAGCGGCACTGTGGTCAGGGCGACGACAGCCAGCAACGGCGATATCCACAGCATCATGGAGAGAACGCCGGCCACGAGCAGCAGGGAATTGGTGATCTGGCTGATGGTCCGCTGGAGCGTCTGCGCGATCGTGTCGACGTCGTTGGTGACGCGGCTGAGAATCTCGCCCCGTGGCTGACGATCGAAGTAGCCGACGGGAAGGTGCCACAGCTTCCGCTCGACCCTCGCCCGCAACTCGAGCATGGCGCGCTGGACGACGAGCGTCATGACACGCCCCTGAACGATCCAGCAGAGTCCCGATACGGCATACACCGCGAGGGCCAGTAACAGAATGCCGCCGATCGCCCCGAAGTCGATGCCGTGGCCCGGCTCGAAGGCCACCGAGCTGAGAAGGTCGGCCTGCCCGTCCTCTCCCGCGGCCCGCAGTCTGTCGATGGCCTCCTGCTTGCTTTCCTCCCCCGTCGTCCGCTCGCCGACCACCCCCGAGAAGACCAGATCCGTGGCCCGTCCGAGGAGCAACGGGCCCGCGATGTTCAGAATGATGCTGGTCAGGCCCAGGCCCCCGACGGCAAGCAGCAGGGCACGCTGCGGGCGCATTAACCCCAGCAGCCGTTTCGCGGACGGGGCAAAGGTGGACCGATCACTCATGACGGGCCCTCCTCGGCTGGTTGTGCGAGCACGATGTCCCGGTAGATGACATTGCTGTGAAACAGTTCCTCGTGGGTACCGTCGCCGACGACCCGCCCCTGGTCGAGGACCACGATTCGGTTGGCGCTCTTGATCGTGCTCACCCGCTGGGCGACGAAGACCACGGTCGCGCTCGACGTCTCGTGGGCCAGTTCGGTACGCAGCGCCGCCTCGGTGAGGTAGTCCAGCGAGGAGAAGGCGTCGTCGAAGAGATAGATGTCCGGTCGGACGAGCAGGGCCCGGGCCATGGCCAGGCGCTGCCGCTGGCCACCTGAGACATTGGTCCCGCCCTGAGCGATGCGGGCGCCCAGGGACTCTTCCATCGCGCCCACGAATTCCTGGGCCTGTGCGGTCGCCAGCGCCCGCCACAACTCCCCGTCGGAGGCATCCGGCCTGCCGAGCCGCAGATTGGACGCCACCGTCCCGGAGAAGAGATACGGCCGCTGCGGCACGTAGCCCACGCGGCGGGTGAGCAACGTCGGGTCCAGGGAGCGGATGTCCTCTCCCCCCATGAGAATCTGTCCCTCAGTGGCATCGACGATGCGGAGCATCAACTGGAGGAGGGTCGATTTGCCGCTGCCCGTCGGGCCCACGAGTGCGACGCTCTCCCCCGGCCGTATCGAAAGGGTGACGTCCCTCACTACGGGAGCCTCGGCTCCCGGGTAGCTGAAGCCGACGCCGCGGAGTTCCACGTGACCGGGACGGCGCATGCGTCGGACGGGGCGGGCCGGAGGCGTGACAGCCGACTCGACGCGCAGCACCTCTGAGATGCGCCTCGCACAGACCTGGGCCCGGGGAAGCATCATGAGGACCGATGCCAAGGTCATGAGGGAGGCGAGGACGAGCGCCATGTAGGTGAGGAAGGCGACCATGTCTCCCACCTCCATGTGGCCCGCGTCGATACGGTTCGCGCCGAGCCACACCATCGGCACGGTGAAGAGGTTGACCACCGTGGCTCCCAGCGGAAGCAGCAGGGTGCCCAGCCTTCCGTTGGTGACCGAGACGTCCGCCAGCGCACGGCTGGCTCGCTCGAACCGCTGGGTCTCGTGCTCTTCTCGGACGAACGCGCGGACGACCCGAGTACCGGCGATCTGCTCGCGCAGCACGCGATTCACCGTGTCGGTGTTCTCCTGCAACTGCAGGGCCACCGGACGGGTCCTGCGGAGGACCAGGCCCATGAGGAGAACGAGCCCCGGGATGATGACGAGAAGAACGGAGGACAGGGCGACATCCTGACGCAGGGCGACGACGATGCCGACGAGGCAGATGAGAGGAGCCTCCACCAGCAGGATCAGGCCGCTCAGCAGGAATGCTTCCACCTGCTGGACATCGTTGGTGGTCCGGGAGATCAACGAGGACGTGCCGAAGCGAGTGAACTCGCTGCCGGAGAACGTCTGCACGTGCCTGAACACGGAGGCGCGTATGTCGCGGCTCACGGCCGTGGCGACACGCGAGGCCAGGCGGACCGCACCCACCGTGCACACCGCCTGGAGAACGGTCAGTGCGAGCATGATCCCACCCAGCGACAGGATGCGGTCGAGCTCCCCCCTGACGACGCCCTCATCGATGATGTCGGCGTTCAACGCCGGTAAGTACAGCAGGGCGGCGGTCTGAGCCAGCTGAAGAAGCAGAAGTAACGCGAGGCGCGATGTGAGCGGAGAAAGCGCCGGGCGCAGGAGTTGCAACAACATGGATGGGCTCTCTGTATGTTGTTGAGACGTCAGTCGAGCAACGAAAGCCGAAAGTGTGGACTATTTGAATCCGCATTCGGCCGGCGCGAGGCACTGCGGTCCCTGGCTCCTCGAATGAGACGGGCGGCCATACCGACGCAGTTCTCGCGCATTGCCGCCACGATCGTTTCGTCATCGCCCCAGGGATCGATGCCCAGACAGGTGATGGGGAGCAGTGGAGGCACACCGGCGCTCATGATATGCGGGTGGACTTTGCGCACGTCGGACTCTGCTGAGTTAAACAGCTCTTCGACCAGCTTTTCCCCCGGGCGCAGGCCGATGTATTGCACTCCGGGATAGATGCCCGCTCGTTCCATCAGCTTTCTAGCGGCGTCCAGGATGGGCACTTGTTCTCCCATGTCCATCACCAGGACATCCCCTGGCTCGCCGATGGCCAGCGACTGGATGACCAACTCGGCGGCCTCTCGCACGGTCATCAGGTAACGGGTCACGTCGGCGTGTGTCACGGTGACCGGCTGGCGCGCCGCGATCTGGTGCGCGAATACGGGGAGGAACGACCCTTCGCAGCCCAGCACGTTTCCGAAGCGGACACTGACGAAGGGCCGTCCGGCATGGTCGGCGGCCGCCGCGGTCAGCCCTTCAGCCATGCGCTTCGAGTAGCCGAGAACGCTGATCGGTTCGGCCGCCTTGTCCGTTGAGACGTTCGCGAGTCGTTCGACACCGGCGATCTGGGCTGCCTCCAGCACGTGCTGGGTGCCCAGGACGTTCGTCTTCAACGCCTCTCCGGGGAACCGCTCAAGAATCGGAACCCACTTGAGGGCGGCGGCGTGGAAGACGATGTCAGGTCTGCGGTCGCGGAAGAGCCGTATGAGCCCCCTGGAATCACGGATGTCCGCAAGCAGTATTTCCACCGCCTCTCGCCCCATCGAAGCGCCGACGGCGACACGCGTCGCGTCGAGGGCCGTCTCGTTCCGGTCGAGCATCATGAGCTGCACCGGTCCGCAACGGCTGATCTGCCTGCAGAGTTCGGCTCCGATGAAGCCGCCGGCGCCCGTCACGAGAACCCTCTTGCCCCTCAGGTAGTTCATGCTCTCGTCGAGGGGGGAATGGATCTCAGAACGGCCCAGAAAAACCTCGGGATGATGGCGCCATAACTTGTCGACCGATGAAGCGGAGGTCGAGGACGGGGCGTGATTGTTGATCATGTCGTACCTTCCTCATAGGTCCTCGCTCATCACTCTGAATTCATGAACTTCCACTGGGTGGCGATCACTGCTGCTTCGACGCGCGTACCGACTCCCAGCTTGAGGAGAATACGCGCCATATGCTCTCGAGCGGTTCTCTCGGAGATTCCCAGCTCAGACCCGATCTCACGATTGGACATTCCGGTCACAACGAGGTCGAGAACTTCCTTCTCACGCTGACTGAGAGCTTTCCTCTCGACCGTCAGCGCGCGTAAGTCGTGATACTCGTTTCCGCCATCTCGAGAAAGCATTTGAGTCAGTCCTTACCTTCTGCTATCCTCACCTGCCACACATGACACCAACCGCCCACTTGGTGTAATACTAACTGTCTGGACAGCAGACCGTCCAGACCGCCGACGTCGCCGAGTACCGTTCTAAACCTCCCCACCCCCTACTCCTCAAGCACAACAAATGTGCAGAACGTGCCAAATTTCGGGCGGGGTCCAGTTGCGCTATGAGTAACCCCGGTCCAGCGATGGTAGGTAGGAGTCATGCCCGATAGCCTCGTTGACGGAACTTTTGTCGAAGTCGGCTCCGGATTGCGGCTGTGGACACAGCGCATGGGGAAGCGGGAGGGCGCTCCGTTACTGCTCGTTATGGGAGCCAATTCATCCGGAATGGCGTGGCCCGGAAAATTTCTGGCCCACCTGGCGGGTAACCACTCTGTCATTCGGTACGACCACCGGGACACGGGTCGGTCCTCCCGAGTGTTCGACAAGATGCCCTACTCCATGAGCGATCTGGCGGCCGACGCCGTGGCTGTCCTGGACGCTCTCGGGATACCTGCGGCACATGTCGTGGGCATGTCCATGGGCGGCCTTCTCTCCCAGCTCCTCCTTCTCGACTATCCCGAAAGGCTGCTCAGCGCCACACTCTTCTGTGCGCCCGCCCTGCCGATGGGAGACGGAGCGGACGACCCCGCGCTGCCGGGGCCCGACCCTCGATTGGTCGAGTTGTGGCGGCGACAGGCCGAGGCGCGGGACCAGGCCACGGAACTCGATCTGCGGGTGGAGCACTGGCGCCTGTTGAACGGTTCCGTGCATCCCATTGACGAGGAGCGGTACCGACGCCTAGAGGCGAGGCTGCCCAGCCAGATCGGCGGCCATGGAGGGGGCGGGGTGCACAACCGAATCGCCCAACACGATGTCCGCCGTGGCGCCGAGCTGTCGCGGGTCACCACGCCGACGCTGGTGATCGAGGCGCCCGAGGACCCGCTGATCCCCCCGGCGCACGCGCGATGGCTGGCAGCCACGATCCCGACGGCACGGCTCGTTTCCGTGCCGGGCATGGGGCACGTCCTCCATCCCGCGGTTCTGACGCCGCTGGCACGCGCGATCGTGGCTCACGTCGAGGGCAGCTGACCCGCCGCGCCCCGTGCCCGTCCCACCTCGTCGGCAAGGGCGGGCTCGGTCCCGGCCGTCTGGCGGACGCTCTCGATGGCGGCCCAGAGCCCGTAAGCGTCGATCCGCGTGATGGCGTTGAGATGCTCGTCGGATATGGTGACCTGGAACTGGTCCTCCAAGTCCAGCAGGAGTCCCACGGCCGCGAGCGAGTCCAGGCCGTAGTTGACCAGTACGAGGTCCCTCTTCAGGTCCTGCTCCGGAGTGAGGAGCGGAAGGTAGGAACGCAGCGTCGCCTCAAAGGGCGGGGGCCAGGGGGAAGCGGGCATCGTTCACCTTCCTAGGGGTCGGAGCAACTGCCTGCGATCTGTCTTTCCGGATGCCGTCCGAGGCAGAGACGCCACCAACTCCACCCGCTGCGGCACCATGTACCTGGGCAGGGAATTCACCAGGTGCTGGTGGATTCGCTGGACCGTGGTGCCGTCCCGTCGGTCCGCGACGACGTGCGCCACCAGCTTGGGTGTGGTCGTTCCCGCGCCGTCCAAGACCACCACGGCGTCCCTCACGTCGGCGCTGGCCCGCAGCACCGCCTCGATCTCCCCCAGTTCGACGCGGAATCCCCGGTACTGCACCTGGTCATCCAGGCGACCGTGGTAGACGAGGCCACGTCCATCCGGTGACCAGGCCGCCAGGTCGCCCGTGCGGAAGCAGTGCTCCGGCACCCCCAGCGCGTCGGGCAGCGTGACGAAGCGGCTGGTGTTGAGGTCGTGCCTGTTGAGGTAACCGTCGCTGACGCCGGCACCGGACAGGACGATCTCCCCGCACTCGCCCTCCGGTACGGGACGCAGGTTCTGGTCGAGCAACCGGACCCGCAGGTGCTCCATCGGCTCGCCGATGAGCGTCCCCTCGCCCTGCCGCGCCAAGTCCTCCCTGGCGACGCGGCGGTAGGTGGCGTGGACCGTCGCCTCGGTGATCCCGTACATGTTCACCACGGTCGGCCGGCGGTCGGCGGGCAGCCTCGCGAGCCACCGGGAGACCGGGGCCGCGTCAAACGTCTCGCCCGCGAACACGACGTGGCGCAGGCGCAGGCCGTCGTGCTGCCCCTCGCCGGAACCCAGAAGGTGGCGAAAGGCGGTAGGGACCATGTTGAGGACGGTGACACCCTCGCGCACGAGGAACCGGGCGAAGCGTTCGGGATGCAGGCGCAGCCCTTCGGGCACGCACACGAGGCGCCCACCGTGGAGGAGCGCCCCCCACATCTCCCAGACCGAGACGTCGAAGCCGTGGGAATGGAACAGCGACCAGGTGTCCTCGGGCCCGAACGTGAAGTGGCGCGAGGCGCCGCGGAACAGGCCCATCACGTTCCGGTGTCGAATCAACACCCCCTTCGGCGTTCCCGTGGAACCGGAGGTGTGGATCACGTACGCCGGTGAGTCGGCGTGCGTGGCGGGACGCCGGGAGGGCTCCCGGTACGCGCCGTAGTTCGGCATGGCGATCGTCTCCACGGCACCGGCATCGATTCCGGGGCCGCCGGACCCGGTGAGGACGGCCCGGGGCCGGCAGTCGGAGACGATGAAGGAGAGACGCCCGGACGGGTAGTCGGGGTCGAGCGGGACGTATCCGCTTCCCGTCTTGAGCACCCCGATGATGGCGGCGACGTACTCCGCCCCACCCCGCATGCGGATGCCGACGAGGTCGCCATCCGCCACACCGGCACTCACCAGTTCGGCGCAGACGGCAGTGGACCAGCCGTCGAGTTCTCGATAGCTGAGCGAGCGTTCTTCATCCGCGACGGCCGGCGCGAGAGGGGTGCGGCGCACCTGGTTCTCGAAAAGCGTCACCAACGACTGGGAGAACACGGCTTCTGATCACCGACCTTTCGGGAGCTGATGTCAGATGAGCCCACTCCGCCGGTCCAGCATCGAAAGGGCCCCGATGCCCACACGGAGGTCGGAATTCGCGTGGTTCATACTCGCCGCCCGCAGATCTCGGAAGTGGCGTTCCAGAGGGATGGGAGCGTCCCTCAGGTAGCCGAGTCGGAGTCCCGCGAGTTCCACCATGGCGTTCACGGCCTCAAAGGTCAGCTCTGACGCGGCAACCTTGAGTGTGTTGAGATGAATCTGCGTGCCGGGGGCCGCCAGCGACGCCCCCAGGTCCCTGGCCGCCGTGACCTCCTGGCACACCTGCCGCAGATAGGCGCTGACGAGCTCCAGCTTGATCCGGATGCCTCCGAGGCGTTCGTGGAACAGCTCGGAGCCGGCACCCCTGCTGGGTGTGGGACCGGGCTTGCGTGACCGGCTGAACCAGCGGACGAGTTCCTCGAGCGCTCCCTGTGCCGCCCCCAGCCAGCAGGCGGCCCAGCCGAGGTGGGAGACCGGGATCATGCTTTCCCGCGCGATGTGGTCGAACTTGCCGGGGAGGCCGACGACGTTGTGCCGGGGAACGGTCCCGTCGATCTGGAGGGCAACGCTGGCGGTTCCCCGCATCCCGAGCGCGTTCCAGCCGCTCTCCGTGCGCACGTCCACGTCGGCCCGGTCGGCGTACACGAACGTGACCTCGCCCTCCGATGCCTCGGGCGAGGCCCTCATCGTGATCAGGTAGCCGTCGGCGTGCTCACCTCCGGTCACCACCGGGGCGGACCGTTCGACCAGGAGACCCTCCGAGGTCTCAGTGAGGGGGGCGAGGGCGGTGAAGAGGCCCGATGCACGACCTCGTTCGCTGGTCACCGATGCTATGTAGACGTCGCCTGCGGCGATCCGTGACAGGAGGTCGTCCTTCAACTCCTGCGAGCCGAAGCGAACGATCGCGTCCACTTGGAAACAGTGCATCGCCCAAATCTGGGCGGTGGACAGGCAATGGGAGCCGAGCCACCTGGCCATCTCGACGAATTCTTCGAGCTCTGCGCCCACGCCACCGTGCTCAGTGGGTACGAGGAACCCCAGGAGGCCGTGCTTGCGCAGCGCCGTGAAGGACTCCGTCGGGAAACTCGCATCATCGTCGCAGGCGGCTGCATTGGTGCGCAGAATATGCGCCACGGGTTCCAGAACTGAGGGAGACGACACGTAACTGCTGTCCTTAGTAAGTTAGAAGGGTGCCAGGCTGGCGCCTTTCTCCGCTGAATGGCCGACATGGGTGGACCTCTGATCAAATCTGCCTTGTGTCGGCGGCATTGTCCATTGGCCTTGTGGCCACGGCGACCCGGCCACCCGCCCCGTGACGAGGCCCGGCGCCGACCTCCCGGTGTGGCCTGGGCGGAGTTATGCCGTTCGAGGTGCGAGGTCTCGGAGGCAGCAGCGAGTGAGGGCTCGTCACACGATCCCGTGACGCGGTGCCGGCAGTCGTGTCCGGTGTGAGGACAGTGCCGTTGGTGAGGCGTGGGCAGGGCCTCACCTGCTGGAGGCGCCTCAGGAAGGGCCATCCGTGAGCATGGCAAGCTCCGAGGGAGACGAGATGTCGGGGGCGGATTTCCCGCCGGTGCGGGTGGCCGGTCGTGGGCGAGGTTGGTATCGGGGGGACAGCCATGTGCATTCGGTGTGCTCGGACGGCGGTGAGATGACGCCGGAGCAGCTGGCGGCCGCCGCTCGTGAGGCGGGGCTGGACTTCCTTGCGACGACCGAGCACAAGTCGGCCGCAACGCACGGGGTGTGGGGGCGGTGCGCCAACGACGATCTGCTGGTGATCCTGGGCGAGGAGGTCACCACCCGGACCGGGCACTGGCTCGCGCTCGGCATCCGCCCGGGGCAGGTGATCGACTGGCGGTACGAGGTGCGGGAGGCGGTGATCGACCGGCATCTGGACCAGGTGCATGACGTTGGGGGGCTGTGTGTGGCGGCCCATCCGTTCGCGCCGTATCCCTCGGGCACGTTCATGTACCAGTATCAGGGGTTCGACGCGGTCGAGGTGTGGAACGGGGTGTGGGCCTCGGACCTGCCGTGGAACGCCGACAACGAGGCGGCTCTGGCCGAATGGGGCCGCGGCCTGGCCGCAGACATCCACCGGGGGCGGTGGCGGCCGGCGATGGGCAACAGCGACGCGCATCTGGCGGGACAGCTCGGCACCCCCCACACCGTCGTGCTCGCCGATGAGCTGAGCACCGACGCGGTTCTCGCGGGTATCCGGGCCGGCCGGAGCTGGGTGGCCGAGTCAGCCGCCGTGGAACTGACGCTCACCGTCCTGGCCGGTGACCGGCGCGCCGGGATCGGCGAACGGCTGGAGACCCGTGGTGAGCCGGCCCTGGTGCGGGCGGCCGTCCGCGGTGTGCCGTCGGGCACCGTCAGATTCCACACCGAGCTGGGGAAGGCGTACCACGCGGCACTGCCCGGCACTGGCACCGGCACCGTGGAGTGGCGCACCAGCGCACGGGAGTCGGCCTTCGTCCGCGTCGAGGTACGTCATCCCCACGGGCACATGGCCGCGCTCAGTAATCCGATCATCCTGGACTGAGCCGGAGAGCCACGCCCGCGACTACATCGAGACGTAGTGGCAGGACTCCCCGGCCTCGCCCCGCCGAACGCCGGCCGACGCCACGTCCACCGTGACTCCCGTACTCGTCACGGACACCAGAGGGCATGGCCTCGCCGACCGAATGGTTCACGCGGAGAGCCCTCGGCGGTCTCAAGAGAAAGCTCGACGGCACCACCGCTACCTGCCCCGCCAAAGCTGCTTCGGTCTGTCGCACCTCTGCGACGCGGCGTGACCGGGCTGTCCTTCGCTCAAGCCTCGGCAGGCGGTCCGCCGCGTCGGAGCCGACGGCACCTTCGTGATCGCCCGGCAGAAGCTCCGTCCGGGTGTCCCGCATGCCGGCAAGACCGTCACCGTGGTGATCGAGAAGACCTGCTTCCGCGTCTTGCACGGCGAGGTCGAGATCTCCACCCGTCCCACAAAAGGCGACCGCGTCACCCGTTACAGAGCCGACACCCGCTAACCGTCCAGCATCACCTGTAACCGTCAACCATCACGCGAGACAACGCCAAGTGGGCACGGCCTCGGCCTCGGCCTGTCCATCGTCGCCTCGATCCCCCAGGCGCACGCCGCCCTCGTCACCGCCCGCCCGGGACCGGACGGCGGGCTCACCGTCTCGGTCACCTACCCGGCGCCCCGGCGGTAGGTTCCGAGCCGTATCGACGACGGCCACTCGCCCGACCGCCGGCGGATCGACGGCACTCGCCCGACCGCGCGCCCCGGTGGCCCGCGGCCGGATGCCACGCCGAAACGCGGAGCTGGCTGGGATCAGCGTGCAGCGGCGATCAGTTCGAGCGTCTTGGTGAACTCGATCGCCAGGTGCAGCTTGTGTCCGTCGACCAGTTCCCTGGGTGCCTTCGCGGGGAAGAGCGCGCAGAGCCTGACAACGAGGCCGTTGGGCAGTGGCTTGCACTGGTGGTAGGCGATGATGCTGACCGGGGTGCCGTCGCTGGACAGCCTGGTGTGTCCGGCGAGAAGGAGCTGGAACCCCTCGTCGAGGTCGAAGGGGGCCGGGAGCTTCGGGTCGGCCGCGACCATCACGTCGGTCGGGGTGCCGTACATGCCGAATGTCTCCATGGCGTAGGCGACCCCGGCCCGGTCCGGATAGAAGAAGAAGTGGTCGGGGTTGGCCTCGACGACCAACTTCTGGAGCTCGTCGAAGTCGGCCACGTGAGCACGGAACTCCTCCACGGTCACCCCGGTCACCCGGAGCTCGGCGCGCGCCGTCTGTAACGGCAGTCCGGCGGAGGCGGCGTCCCAGTCCTTCCACATCCGGTCCGACATCCGCAGCTGCTCCGCGAAGAGCTCGCGCAGGCCTTCCACGCCGTACGCCAGGGTTGTCGCCACGTTCACCTCATGTGCGTCCTCGGCACTGAGGCAGTCGATCTCGTCATCGGACAGCGGCTTGTGGTCGTGTTCGATGTTCGCACCGAGTCGCTTCATCTGGTGCAGCACGTGCAGATTCCGGGCATGCCGCAACCTGTCCAGCTGTTCGGTCGCATAGGACTGGCCGTCGATGGCGCAGTCAATGGTGATGTCGCTCATGACAGAACCTCTCTGGTGTGCCGGCGGGAACTGTGGTCAGGCCGCGGCGCGCAGGGCGGGCGGGCGGCGGCGCAGGACCGGGCTCTCCAGAGCCGGGGGCTGGTAGGCCTGGTCGAGGGTGCCGACGTCGGTGCCGGGCGGGACGATCTCGTCGATGCGATCGAGGATGTCGTCGGAGAGGGCGACCTCCAGGCCGGCGATCAGGCTGTCGAGGTGCTCCATGGTGCGGACGCCGATCAGTGCGCTGGTGACGCCGGGGTGAGCGATGGTGAACGCCATCGCGAGGTGGCTCATCGGCAGTCCTGCCTCGGCGGCGACGGGGATGAGCCTTGCGACGGCGTCGAGCCGGTGCTCGTCGTTGAGGTGTCGGAACAGGCCGGCGCGCTTCAGCTCGTTGTCCTGGCCCTTGCGCACCCGGCCCGTGAGCAGTCCCTGGCCGAGCGGACCCCAGACCAGGGTGCCCATGGTGAAACGCTGGGTGGTGGGCAGCACCTCGCGCTCGATCCCGCGGTTGAGGATGGAGTAGGGCGGCTGCTCGGTGCTGAACCGCTCGAAGCCGCGCCGCTCGGCGATCCACTGAGCCTCGACGATGCCGGACGCCGGCGTCTGCGACGTGCCGATCGCGCGGACCTTGCCGCTACGGACCAGGTCGGTCAGCGCGGACAGGGTTTCCTCGATGTCCGTGTCGGGGTCGGGACGGTGGAGCTGATAGAGGTCGATGTGATCGGTCCCCAGGCGACGCAGCGAGTTCTCCACCGCGGCGACGATCCAGCGTCGCGAGGCTCCCTGGTGGTTGGGATCCTGGCCGGTCGGGCGGCCGAACTTGGTGGCGAGCACGACGTCGTCCCGGCGTCCCTTGAGGGCCCGGCCGACGACGTCTTCGGAGTCCCCGTAAGCGTCGGCGGTGTCGATGAAGTTGATGCCGGCGTCCAGCGCCTTGTGGATGATGCGGGCCGAGTCCTCGGGGGCGTTGCCCATGACCGTGGCGAACATCAATGTGCCCAGTGCGTAGGGGCTGACCTGGATGCCGGTCCGGCCGAGGGGGCGGTAGTGCACGGTTCTCTCCCTGCTGTGGTCGGCACCGCGCGGATGCCGTAGGCTGCCTTAAGCGGAAACCCATTCCGGAACTATACGGAAAGCCTTTCCGGTTATGCAAGAGGAGATGGTGTGGTGTCTCAGAACGGAACGCGGGCCGAAGCCCAGGCGCCCGCATCCACGGAGCCGGGCGCGGGGGAACCGGCACCTCGCCGACGCCGCGCCGACGCGCGACGCAACGTCGACGCACTGGTCGAAGCCGCAAGGACCGTTTTCGCCACCTCCGGCGTGGACGCACCGGCCAAGGAGATCACCGACCTGGCCGGCCTCGGGGTCGGCACGCTTTACCGGCACTTCCCCCAGCGCTCAGACCTGGTCACAGCCGTCGTGCGAAGCGGCATCGACGCCGTCGCCGACGCGGGCCCCACACTGAGCGCCGCACACGAACCAGCCGAGGCGCTCACCCGATGGATCCACCAGTTCACCGACCTGCTCGCCGCCAAACGCGGACTCGCCTCAGCACTGCACTCCGGCGATCCGGCGTTCTCGGGACTGCCCGGCTACTTCCTGGAACGGCTCGGCCCAACCCTCGCGGCGCTCCTCGACGCGGCAGTGGCCGACGGCACGGTTCGCGATGACGTCAGCGCCGAGCAGCTCCTGCACGCCATCACCCAACTGTCCCAGCCCATCCCCGGGCATCGACCCGAATACAACCAGCGCGTCGTCAGCGTTTTCGTCGACGGGCTACGCCGCCCGGCCAGCGCCCCCGATCGTGGACACCGTCAGTCGAGTGCCGCGACGCGCCGATCAGAAGGTGAGTCGTGAGCACGCCCACGTAGGTGACATGCCCGTCGAGAGCGGTCACCCCGCGAGCCGCGCCGCAAGGCGTACCGGGTCCGCATCGCCCCGCTCTACGCCTGGGCAGAATCCCGGTCAGTCGCCGCGTCGAGCCCCTCGGTCTCGAAGTCGCCACGGCGGCAGGCGCGCTGTGCGGCAGGGCGGGAACGGAAGCACGCACCCACGGGGACGACCTCCCCGAGCGGACGGGGCGGGGTCAGGCCGGGTGCGAGCTGATCAGTACCCCGATCTTGTCGATTCGGTGTTCTGGGTTGCCCAGCTCGTCGGCCCAGTAGTTCCCGGCGGCGTGGTCCTCCTGGGTGGCGCACGTCGAGAGGGTGATCAGGGCCTCGCTGGGGGCGCGACCCGGATGTCCTGGAACGGCGGCTCGTTGCTCCGCCAGGGATCGCTCAGAACGAAACGACGTCTCCCTGGTCTCGATCACCTGGTAGACGTAGGTGCGTTGGTCGGTGGCCACTTCGATCCGCGCGCCGTTCGGGAGGTCGGGGATCGCGAGGAACGGGCCGCCCGCTGAGTTTCGGTGCGCTGTCACCTGGTAGTTCCCGATGCCTCCGGGGCCCACTCCCCCGGACGGGCCGTGTGGGCTGGCCGCGATGCCACGGTCCTGGATCTCCGTTCCCGGGGCGTCGTCGGTCTGTCCCTCATAGGGCTCGACGCGCAGGTTCCGGATGTCGAGTTCCGGGATGGTCAGGTAGGCGACCTGCGGGCGGCCGTCGCTGGTGAGGGGCGGTTCCTCCTCGGGGCTCGGGTCCTGGCTGGGAGCCGGCGTGTGGTCGGAGACCTCGCTGGCGCCCTGTCGGTCCTCCGGCGCGGGAGGTGCCTCGGGGGTGCTCGACGCGCATCCGCTGACGGCGAGGAGCGTGGTCAGCCCGGCGATGAGGAGCGCGGTCCGGGGTATGTGTCGTGTCCACATGGTGTCGGCACCTCGGGTCGGGGTCGTCACGGGACGACGGGCCGGTCAGGAAGGCAGTTTCAGCTCAGGTGACGTTGGAGGAACGCGACGGTGTCCTCCATGGACTGGGTGAAGCTGGGTCCGAAGGCGTGAGAGTCGTCGTACCAGTTGAGCTGGACGTCGACGTCGGCCTGGGCGAGCGCGGCATGGGTCGCACGAGCCCACTCGGGCGGGCAGTCCTCGTCGCGGGTGCCGTGGATCATCAGGACGGGTTCGGTGATGCGGTCGACATGGGGGCGGGTTGACATGTCCTGCCAGGCCGCCGGGTTCTCTTCGGGTGTGCCGTGACGGCTCGCGTACTCCGCGCCATAGCCGTCGACCGGACGCCCGCCCCACTGCCGGTAGTTGTCCGACTCGAGCGAGGACTGTGCCGAGTAGACGACGCCTGCGTCGACAAGTCCGGGCGCCATCTCGAGTGCCTGGAGCACCACACTGCCGCCCAGGGAACGCCCCATCAGGCCGATCCGCTCGTCGTCGACGGGCAGCTCGGACGCCCGGAGCGCGGAGACGCCGCCGAGTACGTCGACGGCGTAGCCGCGGTACAGCTGGCCCAACAGCTCGGGATCGTCGTCCGAACCGGCGTGTGCGCGGTAGTCGACGTGCAGCACGACGTATCCGTTCTCGGCCAGGTGACCGCGCTCGCGGGTCATGCCCTGCCCGGTGACGTAGGCGTCGCGGTCGATCCACCCATGGGCGAGCACGACCGCGGGGAACGGGCCGCCACCGGTGGGAACGTTGAGCACGCCGGTGATGCGGAGCCCGTCACTGCGGTAGCTGACGTCGTAGGAGGTGTAGGCCGCTGTCTGCTCGCGGACTCTTCCGAGCTGGACCGGTGAGGCATCGGGCAACTCGTCGAAGTAGTCCGTGAGCGACGGGTGTTGGGCCGAATCCTCGGCCGGGGTCGTGGGCGCCTCGGTCGGCTGGTCGCCGACCTCGGATCCAGTGGTCGCGGACTCGGAGGTCTCGGCGGGCGTCGAAGGCGCGGGCCGCTGGTCACGGTCGGTGTCGCTCCCGGATGCCGAGCATCCGGCGACCGTGAGCGTGCAGACCGACAGGAGTGCGGCAACCAGGAGTCGTCGTGGGTTCACGCCACGCTCTCCCTGTCCAGAGCCCAACCCATGAGGATGGTCGCGACGATGTCCTGCCTCGCGTCGTGCACGACCGCCGGTAAGCTCATGCGGCCCAGCACCCACCCCACCGAAGTCCGCGCCGCCCGGGCGGCGCGCCGCCCGGTACTCGCCGGTGCGGTGCGACATCCGCCCCGCGGGTGAACAGGAACTCCCGTAACTCGTCCTTCGTCCCCATGGCTCCACAGTAGACGCGGATCACCGGCGTTGGGAGGCCCTGCCAGAACCCCCTGACGACCTGTCGACAGCATCTCCTGGCGATGGCCGCTGAGCCGGCAGATGTACCGTCCTCCCGCCCTGCCCCTCTGACCTGCACCGGTCCGCCGGAACGCCAGGCGCGTCACGCGGTCTCGGGCACCGGCGTGCGCGCTCCGCGACCTCACCGGCGTCCGCCCGGGCCGCGTCAGTCCCCGTCGTCTGGACCGATCGGGGCGCCGCGAAAAAGTCATATGACGTATGTTGACTAACGTCTCGCCCCGGCTATCATCCGAGATGTCCGGAGAGCCAGTCGGCGTTCGACGTGACGGACGTTCGGTCTGGCGCACGGTCCGTGCCCGCACGGACCCGGCAGGACGGTACGCGCACCATCCGTTTGTCCCGGTGAGGTCCCCCACACGCCACCGTGCCGGACGCCATGGACGGGCGACGTTCTCGTGGGTGAACCCACCGGCCGAGCCGCACGGAGTCCCCCCATGCCTTCACCTGCACGCCGTTCCCGTTCCCGGCCCCTCCACACGGCCGCCGTCCTCCTGCTCGGCCTGGTCATCGCGCTGGTCGCCGCACCCGCTTCGGGTGAGCAGGCGGACGGGGCCGCCGCCGGCGCCCCGGCCGAGCAGCGGTTACCCGACAGCTTCCAGTGGTCCTCGAGCGGGCCACTGATCTCCCCCGCGCCGAACATCGGCTCCGTCGCGGTCAAGGACCCGTCCGTGGTCCAGGACGAGGACGGAACCTGGCACGTCTTCTTCACCAGGGTCGACACCAGGGGCGACTGGGGGCTGGCCCACACCAGCTTCACCGACTGGTCCCAGGCCGCCACCTCCCCGCAGACCGACCTGGAAGCGAGCTCCGCCATCGGACCCGGCTACCGCGCGGCGCCGCACGCCTTCTACTTCGCCCCCCGTGGCGAGTGGTACCTCGTCTACCAGACCGGCCTGCCCTCGTTCTCCACCACCACCGACCCCGACGACCCCACCAGTTGGTCGGCGCCGCGGAACTTCATGGACAGCGTCCCCGACGTGGTGCGGCAGAACATCGGCAACGGCCACTGGCTCGACTTCTTCGTCATCTGCGACGACACCATGTGCTACCTGTTCTCCGCCGACGACAACGGCCACGTCTACCGCTCCGAGACGACCGTGGCCGACTTCCCGGCCGGTTTCGGCAACACCCGGATCGTCCTGGAGGACAGCGCGAACAACCTCTTCGAGGGCGGCGCCGTCTACCGCGTCGGCGACAGCGACACCTACCTGCTGATCTGGGAGGCCATCGGCTCCGACGGGCGGCGCTGGTACCGCTCCTTCACCGCCGAGGGCCTGACAAGCCAGTGGACGCCCCTCGCCGCCACCCAGGACAACCCCTTCGCCCGCGCCAACAACGTCACCTTCGACTCCGGCGACGCCTGGACCCGGGACATCAGCCACGGCGAACTGGTCCGCAGCACCCACGACCAGACCATGGCGATCGACCCCTGCGACCTCCGGCTCCTGTACCAGGGCATGGACCCCTCAGCCGGCGGCGACTACTCCCAACTCCCCTGGCGCCTTGGCCTGGCCACCAGCACCACCGACGGCTGCTGACGCCTCACCCGGAACCGGGGCCACCCTGCCGTCCCTCGCACCTCCCCACCACCATCCCCCACACTCGAGGAGTCACCCATGACGATGCGACGACGCACGCTCCTGGGACTCGGCGCGGCCGGAGCGATCGGCATGAGCGCCGCCGTGCTCGGCGCCGCGCCGGTGCACGCGCACCCCACCCCCGCCGCCAGCCCGGCGGCCACCGCGACCTACGCCATCGGCGTCCGGGAGTACCGCTGGGCCCGCGGCGGTCGCTCGCTGTTCACCAAGGTCTTCTACCCGGCCACCGGCACCCCCGGCGGCGCGCCCGTCCCCAACGCCCCCGTCGCGGCCGGTGTGTTCCCCGTCGTCGAGTTCAGCCACGGCATGGGCTGCAACTCCGACTGCTACTCCTCCCAGACCCACGGCCTGGCCGCCGCCGGCTTCGTCTGCCCCGCTCCCTCCTTCTCCGACAACACCAACCTCGGGAGCGTCTACGGCGGCGAGTGGTCGAGGGACGTGTCCGAGGTCATCACGCGGACCCTCGCGCTGAACGGCACCTCGGGCGACCCGCTCGCCGGGCACATCGACACCGGGGCCGGCGTCGGCGTCACCGGCCACTCCATGGGCGGCATGACCACCCACGGCCTGGTCACCGCGTGGCCGGACAACCGCATCGCCGCGGCCGTCCCCATCGCCTGCGTGGACATGGGAAACCCGACCGGCCAGGTCTCGGCCGACGTGCTCTTCATCCACGGCGACCGGGACCCCACCTGCGACTACAACTCGGCACGCCGCGCCTACGAGGAACTCCCCGCTCCCAAGGCGTTCCTCACCCACGTCGGGGCGGACCACGGCGGGTACCTGGTGCCCGGCTTCCGGACCTACCCGCAGACCGAGAACACCTTCCTGGACTGGTTCCGCTGGAGCCTCTACGGCGACACCGCCGCCCGCGACCGCCTCCCGGCCGGCGCCACCGCGAACGGCACCAGGTGGGAGGCGAGGCTGGGATAGCCCCGCCCGACCGCCCAGCCGTACCGGGGCTTCGGCGTCGCCCGGTCCCACCTCGGCGGGACCGGGCGACGCCGACGGCTAGGACAGGGCCTAGCGCCGCAGACGCCCGGGGTCGCCCGTCCCACCGCGCCGGACGAGCCACGCCTCGGTGATGTGGTCGAACATCGCCTCGGCGGCGCCGCTCGGGTCGTGGGCGGCGACGCGCTCGTAGACACGGCGATGGCCCTGGTTGGACGCGACACACAGGGCACGCTCGGTCTTGCCCACGTACCGGGCGGTGTTGATGACCTGCCCCTCGAGCGAACGCACCACGGCACGGGCGATGCGGTTCTGGGAGGCCCGCATGATCGTGTCGTGGAAGGCGCGGTCGTGCTCCTCGTACGTCACGCGGTCATCCACGAGCCGGTCCATCTCGTCGACGAGCGTGCGCAACCGGTCGAGGACGTCGTCCGTGGCGAGTTGGGCGGCGACGTTGGCCATGTCGGACTCCAGCAGGCGCCGCGTGACCACGAGGTCGTCGAGGATCTCCAGGCTCTCGTCCTCCTCGATACTGGCCCCCAGCACCAGCTCGTCGAGCATGTTCCACCGCGACGGCGGGGTCACCATGGTGCCCGCGCCCTGCCGGACCTGGACCAGGCCCTTCTCCTGAAGCAGCTTCACCGCCTCGCGGACGACCGTCCTGCTGACCCCGAACGCCTCACAGAGCCCCGGCTCGGCCGGCAGGGACGTGCCCGACGGATAGACCCCGCGGACGATGCGCCCCACCAGCTCCGCGGTGAGCGCCCTCGCGAGGTTCGCCGGTCTTCGCACCCAGGCCGGTGGCACCGCGGCGCCCGACGTGGCTTCCTGTGATGCCGTCATAGTCCCTCCCGTGGGCCGCGATCAGGCGGCGCCACGATTCGCGTGGCAAGTATACGCGCCACCCCTTGACGCAATTCATCATACGAATTACGTTTCCCGCGATCTGGACCGACGGACGGGTGGCCCCGGCGCCCTCCGGAGAGTGAGCGACGGATGAAGCGGCGAAAACTGTGGGCGACCGCGTTGGCGGGTGCTCTGACTCTGACCGGTTGCGGCAGCGCGGGATCCGGCTCCTCGTCCGGTTCGGGGGACGACACGCTGGTCGTCTGGGACTGGAAGTCCGGTGACGAGACGGCCGCCGGGTACGTCGAGGCGGCGCGGGCCGACTTCGCCGAGCGGCACCCGGACGTGACCGTGGAGTTCGTGGCGCAGCCGTTCGACCAGTACTACACGCTGCTCGGCACGGCCATGCGCACGGGCGAGGGCCCCGACGTGATGCTGTTCAACGGCGGCGGCCAGTTGCGCGACCGCGCCGACGACCTGCTGCCCCTGGACGACCACGTCACCGAGGAGGACATGCGGCGGCTGGCGGGCTGGGAGGCGTTCTCCAGGGACGGCACCGTCTACGCGGCCCCGGTGACCCTCCAGGGACACCCGATCTACTACAACAGGGCCCTCTACGAGGAGGCCGGACTCGACCCCGACGACCCGGCCACCACGTGGGCGGACTTCCTCGACGACTGCCGGACGATCACCGAGGAGACGGAGGCCGCCTGCTTCTCCCTGGGGAACAAGGAGGGCTACGGCATCCAGTTCTTCCTCTCGGGCCTTGGGTCGGCCGTCCTCACTCCGCGGGAGTACGACGACTGGATCGCCGGCAACCGCGACTGGACCTCTCCCCACGTGCGGCGGATCTTCGAGCTCTGGCAGGAGGTCGAGGACGCCGGCCTGAACAACGAAGGGGTCAACTCGACCGCGCTGTTCAACGACTCCCTCGCGCTCTTCGAGTCGGGGCGGGCCGCCCACATCGTCGGGCTGATGTCGGACATCGGCCACTGGGAGGACTTCGGCGAGTTCCTCGGCGAGGACAACGTCGGCGTGATGCCGGCCCCCGTCGTGACGGACGGCGCCAGGCCCGGCCTGCCCTACGACGGCGGCATCGGGTACGCGGTCGCGGCGGGCACCGAACACCCGGACCTGGCCGCCGACCTGGTCCGGTCGCTGACCTCCCCCGAGGCGCTGGCCACGTTCCAGGCCGACGCCGGCGCGATCGTCGCCGACACCACGGTCGACGCCTCCGGCGGTGGGCCCGCCCTGGCCGCGATCACGCCGGAGATCGAGACCGGTAGACCCGCGCTGCACGTCGCGTTGTCGGCCGAGACCCTGGACCTGATGGGGCGGCTCTCCCAGCAACTCCTCAGCGGATCGGTAGGCGTCGAGGACGCGCTGCGACAGCTGGCCGACTCCGACCGGGCGAGCTGACCCCGTGTCGCCAGGAAGCTCCCCGCCGTCGGTTCGCCCACCCGGGGGTGGCCGCCGCGCCGAACGGCTGGCGCCCTACGTCCTGATCGCTCCCGCCGTCCTGATCATCCTGGTGCTCCGGCTGTACCCGCTGCTCCTCGGCGTCAACTACTCCTTCACCGGCGACGGCGAGCGCGACGGACAGGCGGTCGGCCTGGACAACTACACGGAGCTGCTGGAGGACCCGGTCTTCCGCACCGCGCTGGAGAACGTCGGGCTGCTGGTGCTGTTGCTGCCGGTGGCGGTCGCGATCCCCGGCCTGCTGGCGACCTTCATCCACCTGCGCGTGCCAGGACACCGGTTCCATCGCGGCGTCTACTTCTTCCCGGCCGTGCTCTCACCGGTGATCGTCGGCGCGATCTTCAACCTCCTGCTGGCCTTCGACGGCCCGCTCAACTCCGGCCTCGGGTACCTCGGAATCGGCCCGGTCGACTGGCTGGGCGATCCGGACATCGCCATGTTCACCGTCGTCGGCGTGCACGTGTGGGCGACCTTCGGCATGGCGCTGGTCGTCTTCCTGGCCGGCTTCTCCACCCTGGACCCCTCGCTCCTGGACGCCGCCCGCGTCGACGGGGCGTCGCTGCCCCGGGTGATCCGGCACGTGATCGTTCCGGGCCTGTCCCGCACCATCCAGTTCGTCGTCGTCACCACGATGATCGGGATGCTGACGTCCATGTTCGGCCTGCTGTACGTGATGACGAGCGGCGGCCCCGAGGGTTCCACCTACCTGCCGGAGTACTACATCTGGATCCAGCAGGGACAGATGAACCGCCCGGCGCTCGCCTCGGCCGCGTCGACCGTTCTCTTCGTCATCATGCTCGTCGTCGGACTCGCGCAGATCGCGCTGCTCCGCCGCACGGGGAGGGAGAGCTGATGCCGGGGCGGCGCGTCGGCAGGTGGCTGGTGGCCGTCCCCATGGGCGTGCTCGCCCTGGCGACGGTCTATCCCCTGCTGTTCACCGCGAACGTCGCGATGAAGACCCGGCACGACTACGTCCTCGACCGGTTCTCCCTGGCACGCTCCCCGAACCTGGACAACGTCACCGCGGCGTGGACGAACGTCGGCATGGAACGGTACGTCGTCAACTCCCTCATCGTGGTGACCTCCGCCGTCGCGCTGCTCCTGCTGATCGGCTCGATGGCCGGCTTCGCGCTGAGCCACCTGCGGTTCCGGGGCTCGCGGGCGCTCTTCCTCGGCTGCCTCGCGGCCCTGTTCGTCCCCTTCCAGGTCATCATGGTCCCCCTCGCGCGGATCATGGCGGACGGCCGGCTCCTGGACACCCACGCCGGTCTTGTCCTCGCCTACGTCGCCCAGTTCCTCCCCTTCACGATCTTCCTGATGACCAGCTACTACACCGGCGTTCCCGCCGAGATCGTGGACGCGGCCAGGATCGACGGCAACACGCCCTACGGCGTCTACCGGCGCGTCATGCTGCCGCTCGGCCGCCCGGCCCTGCTGTCGGTCGGCATCCTCAACACCCTGTTCTGCTGGAACGACGTCCTGATCGCCCTGCTGATGATGCCGTCCGCGGACCACCGCACCCTCATGGTCGGCGTGACCGCGCTCCGCGGCCAGTACTCCGACGACATCCCCGTCTTCGCCTCCGGAGTACTCGTCGCCGCGCTCCCCGTCCTCGTGCTCTACGTCTTCTTCCAGCGCCAGATAGCCGACGGCGTCACCGCCGGCTCCACGAAGGGATGACATGCGGATCACCGGGTATCGCACCCTGACGACGGTCCAGGAGTGGGGCCGTCCCGTCGGTGACGCCAACGGCGTCTTCGCCGACGGGGTCGTCCCCGTCCCGATCGTCCTCGTGGACACGGACGAGGGCATCACCGGCGTCGGCCTGGGATCGCACGTCGAGGTGGACGCCCTCTTCGCCGCCATCGAGGGTGAGGACCCGCGCGCCGTGACCGCGCTCTACGACCGGATGCTGCGCGAGACCTTCAAGGCCGGGCACGCGGGGGCCCGGTTCGGGACCATCGGCGCGCTCGACACCGCCCTGTGGGACATCAAGGCGCGGGCGGCCGGCGAACCCCTGTGGCGGCTCCTCGGCGGACGCGACCGGAGAGTGCCCGCCTACGCCTCCGGTCTCGACATCGAGCTGACCGACGACGAACTCGTGGCCGTCCACCAGGAGTACGCGGCGCACGGCATCCGGGCGGCCAAACTCAAGGGCGGCCTCGACGTCGACCAGGACCGGCACCGGCTGACCCTGGTCGAACAGGTGCTGACCGAGGCCGGGCGCGGCATGCGACCCGGCCTGATGCTCGACGCGAACGAGTCCTGGACCCGCAAACAGGCCGTCCGTCACGTCGCCGAACTCGAACGCACCCTGGACCTCACCTGGGTCGAGGAGCCCGTCCGGCGCTGGGACGCCGAAGGCCTGGCCGTCGTCCAACGCGGAGTCCGAGCCTCGGTCGCGAGTGGGGAGAACCTCACGGGCCTGGAGCAGTACCGCCCGCTGCTCGCGGCGGGCGCGCTCGACATCGTGCAGACCGCGGCGGTCCACGGCGTGACCCACTTCCTGCGGGTGGCCACCCTGGCCCACGCCCACGACCTCCCGGTCAGCCCGGTCGGCACCACCCCCGTCGGGCTGTTGCACGCCGCGACGGCCGTGCCCAACCACATCGTCAGCGAACTACAGGACCTGCGCCCCCCGACGGGCCTCTCGGTCGACCTGCGCGTCGAGGACGGCGCCTTCGTCCTCGGCGACACACCGGGACTCGGCCTCCGGGTCGACGCGGAGGCGATCACCACGTCCCGCCGACCGCACACCACCGCACCAGGCGGCCCCCACGTCAGGCCGGAACAGGCCGGACGGCGACTGCTCCCGGCCTCCCCGCCGCCGCCTACCGCCAACCACCTGCCGCGTCCCCGTTCCACCCCGACCTCGTGACACCCCTTCACGACGAAAGGACGTAAGCGTGTCCCCACCGCTCTCCTCACGCCTGCGCACCTCCCTCGCGGCAGCCGCCGCTGTCCTGGCCACCGGAGTCATCACCGCCATGCCCGCCCCCCAAGCGCACGCCGCGGTCCCCCACCACACGCTGGTCGTCGCGCCCGCCGGCGCCGCGAACGCCGACGACGGCGGCCCGGGCACCATGCGGAAGCCGCTCGCGACCCTGGCGGAGGCACAGCGCCGGGCGCGGGAACTCGCCGCCCGGGCCGACGCCGACGTCACCGTCACCCTGCAGGACGGGACCTACCGGCTCAGCGAGCCACTGCGGTTCGACGCCGCCGACTCCGGCCGCGACGGCCACACCGTCGCCTGGCGGGCCGCCCCGGGAGCGAGCCCCGTCCTGACCGGCGCCGAGCCGGTCACCGGCTGGGAACTCGACGACCCCACGACCGGGGTCTACCGGGCGGACGTCGGCACCGGCTTCGACACCCGGCAGCTCTACGTCGACGGCACCCTCGCCCAGCGCGCCCGCACGAGCCTGTCCCGGTCGGACATCAGGCTCAACGCCACCGGCTTCACCCTGACCAACCCGGACCTCGACTACCTGGCCGAACTGCCCGACCAGCGGCGTATCGAACTCCAGGCGATGCTGTCCTTCACCAACCGCTTCGCGCCCGTGGACAGCATCACCGGCTCCACGGTCGTCATGCGGCAGCCGGCCTGGGACAACAACACCTACGGATACGACACGATCCAGGCGCCGTTCCGCACACCCACGTTCTGGCTGCTGAACTCCCGGGCGTTCCTCGACGAGCCCGGCGAGTGGTACCTGGACACCACGGCCGGCACGCTGTACTACAAGCCGCTCGAAGGGCAGGACCTGGCGAACGCGCGGGTCGAACTGCCGCGGTTGGAGACCCTGATCGAGGTCGGCGGCACCTACGACGAGCCCGCCCACGACCTCTCCTTCGAGGGACTGACCTTCACCGGCACCACCTGGCTGGGCCCCAGCTCGCCCGACGGATACGCCAACCAGCAGACCGGCGCGTTCATCGCCGGAGTCCAGGAGCATCGGCCCGCCGACGCGTTCACCTCCTGCGCGGTCGGTTGCCGGGGCTTCGAAGGAGCCCGCAACAACTGGGCCCAAGCCCCCGCCGCCGTGCAGGTGTCGGCGGCCGACCGCATCGCCTTCGAGGGCAACACGTTCGTGAACCTCGGCTCGGTCGGCCTCGGCGTCGGCAACGACGCCAACGCGCACGCCACCGGCGTCGGCCTGGGGGCGCGGAACGTCTCCGCCGTCGGCAACACGTTCACGGCCAGCGCCGGCGGCGGCATCGTGGTCGGCGGGGTGCGCCCCGACGCCCACCACCCCTCCGACGGGCGGATGACCAACAGCGACATCCTGATCAGCGACAACCGCGTCTTCTCCACGGCGCTCGAGTACCTCGACCAGGACGGGATCTTCGCCAGCTACGTCACGCGCCTGACCATCGAGCACAACGAGGTGTCCGACATGCCCTACACGGGCATCGGCATCGGATACGGCTGGGGCGCCAACGACCCGGGCGGCAGCCCCGAGTACCTCAACCGCGGGCTCTACGACTTCCAGCCGGTCTACGACACGCCCACCACCCTGACCGACGTCCGGGTGGCCGGCAACCACGTCAGAGACGTCGTGCACACACTGTTCGACGCCGGCTGCGTCTACACGCTCTCCGCGATGCCGCGTAGCACCATCGAGGAGAACGTCTGCGAGAACAGCGGGCAGCTCGGCCTGTACTTCGACGAGGGCTCCCGATACCTCACCGCCACCCGCAACGTCTTCCTCAACACCGCGGGCCAGTGGGCGCACGCCAACAACCAGAACGGCAACCGCACCGGCGACCAGACCCTGACCGGGAACTACACCACCAACCCGGCCATCACCGGCCTGGTCACCGGCGAACGCGGCAACACCGTCGAGGGCACCGTCGTCTTCACCCCCGGCGACATCCCCGCCGAGGCCCGCCGGATCATCGCCGACGCGGGACCGAGAGAGACACACCGCCACCCGTCCTGAACCCCCCTCCCACCAACCGCACCCGCTTCCATGACGATCGCCGCGGGCCGCCGCTCCCTGGGCGGCCCGTGCCGATCAGGTGCTGGAGCGCGTGACCAGGTGGGTCGGCAGGATCAGGGAACTTGGTTCCTCGCCGGCGATGAGCCGGACGAGCAGGCGCGCCATCTCGTGACCCAGGTCCTGGATGGGCTGGTGGACCGTGGTCAGCGACGGTTCGGTGATCTCCGCGATGTCCAGGTCGTCGAAGCCGACGACCGCGACGTCGCCGGGGACCGCCCGGCCCGCGCCGCGCAGCGTCCGCAGCGCGTCGGCCGCCATGTTGTCGTTCGCGGCGAAGACCCCGTCGAGGTCCGGGTGGCGCTTCAGCAGCTCGGCCATGGCCGGGGCGCCGCTGGGCTGGGTGAAGTTGCCGCACTCGGGAGGGAGCGGCTCGAGACCGGCGAGGATCATGGCCTCTCGGTAGCCGCGATGCCGGTCACGGCTGACCCGGGTGTCCAGGGGCCCGCAGATCATGACCACCCGCCTCCGCCCGCGGGCGATCAGGTGCTCCGTGGCCTGCCGCGCACCACCGACGTTGTCGACGTCGACGTACCACGGCGGCTCGGAACCCACCGGGCGCCCGCCGAAGACCACGGGGAGCTCCGTCTCCCCGGCGATGCCCAGCACGGGGTCGTTCTCCCGGACCGCCATCAGCATGACGCCGTCGACGCCACGGGCGCGGAGCAACTCGTCCAGCCGCCGACGGCTGCGATCGGTGGCCGCGAGACACAGCACCAGATGCAGGTCGGCGTCCTCCAGGGCGGCGGACGCGCCGACGATCACCCTGGCGAAGAACGGGTCGGCGAAGATCGACGGAGACTCCCCCGAGATCACGAGTGCGGCCACGCCTCGCTGGCTGGTCGCCAGTGCCCGCGCGGTCGTGTCCGGCACGTAGTCGAGTTCCCTGATGGCGCGTTGGACCGCCTCGCGCTTGTCGCGCCTCACGTGCGGCGCGTTGTTGAGCACCCGGGAGGCCGCCGAACGGGAGACGCCGGCGCGCTCCGCCACCTCGTCGAGTGTGGGCCTCCGGCGCGGCGCGTCTGTCATGGAACGCGGGACCTCTCCTCGCCGCGCCCCCGAGGCGTTCCCCTCAGACAGAAACCTGGGAGCGCTTCCAGTTTCGAGGCCTCAGTCTCCCACCGCCTGCCCGTCAGGAGTAGCCCTGCGGCAACTCTTGACAGTGTTCAACAGCGCACACACCATACCGATGGAGCCACCTCGGGGCACTCTGCGACTGGGAGCGCTCCCAAAACCAACGGCACGTCCCGACGCGCCACTCCGGCCCGGCTGCCGCAGCCCGGCGCCGTCACAGGCTCAGGACGAGAGCCCCGTGGCGCTTCCAGCCCTCCACGAAGTGAGGTACATCCGTGCGCAAGCTCTTAAGCGGGGCGGTGGCAGCCCTCCTCGCCCTGCCGCTCCTGCTGACGTCGTCGCCTTCCGCGCAGGCGGCACCGGCGCCCAGCCCGCTCGCCATGACCAGCGGCTTCTACGTCGACCCCAACTCCAGCCCCGCCGTCTGGGCGGCCGCCAACCCCGGTGACGGCCGGGCCTCCGCGATCCGCAACTCCATCGCCAACACCCCCATGGCCCGCTGGTTCGGCTCCTGGAGCGGCGACATCCGCTCCGCCGTCAACTCCTATGTCGGCGCGGCCCAGTCCGCCGACAAGCTGCCGCTCCTCGTCGCCTACAACATGTACGGCCGCGACGCCTGCGGCGGGCACTCGGGGGGCGGAGCCGCGTCCCCGTCCGCGTACGCGAGCTGGATCACCGCCTTCGCCAGCGGCATCGGTGGCCGCCCGGCCGTCGTCGTGCTGGAACCCGATGCCCTCGGCGACTACAGCTGCATGTCCCAGGCACAGATCGTCGAGCGGCAGAACATGCTCATCAACGCCCTCTCGCAACTCCGGTCGAGCGCGCCGAACGCCTGGGTCTACCTCGACGGGGGCAACCCCGGCTGGATCGACGCCTCGACCATGGCCGATCGCCTCAACGCGTCCGGCCTCAGCCTGGCCAGGGGCTTCTCCCTCAACGTCTCGAACTACTTCCGCACCGACGAGAACGCGTCCTACGCCAACAGCGTCAACCAGGCACTGCGCCAGCGTCATGGCTACACCAGGCCGTTCGTCGTGGACACCAGCCGCAACGGCAACGGCTCCAACGGCGAGTGGTGCAACCCGGCCGGTCGCAGGATCGGCACGCCCACCCAACAGGGGGGCAACGGCGCCGAGATGCTCCTGTGGCTCAAGACCCCGGGTGAGTCCGACGGCAACTGCGGCGTCGGCTCCGGCTCCACCGCCGGGCAGTTCCTGCCGGAAGTCGCCTACCGGATGATCTACGGCTACTGACCCCTCACGACACCCGCCTCGGCGCCGGCGCATCCGGCCGACGCCGAGGTCGGCGGCCCTCAGCCGTCTGATTCCTGGTCGAACCAGTCGACATGGCCGGGGCCCGTCAGTGGGTCCGCCTCTTCGGTGGTCATCCCGCGCTCCCCGCTCCACGCTCCGGTGGCGTTCACCGCCGCGCCACCACCCCCGGCACAACCGCACCCACGACCGGCCGGACCATCGCTGTCATCCACGCTGTCCTCCGTCCACGAACAGGAGATGAGGATGCCCTCCCTGACACCCCCCGGCCTCCGCCGGGCCCTGAGCGCGTCGGCGGCCTCCCTGGCCCTTCTGGCCACCATGGGGACCGGAAGCGCCTCCGCCCACGGCGCGGTCAACGACCCGCCCGCCCGCCACTTCAGTTGCTACGAGCGGTGGGCGCCCGTCTTCTGGCAGGACACCTGGGCCGACGAGGACCCCATGTGTTACCAGGCATGGCGCGCCAACGCGGATGCCATGTGGGGCTGGAACGGCCTGCTCCGCGACGGCGTCGGCGGCGACCACCAGGGCGCCATCCCCGACGGGCAGCTCTGTAGCGCCGGCCTGACCCACAACGGGCGATTCGCCGCCTTCGACGAGCCGGGCCCGTGGCACGCCGTCGACCGTCCCAACAACTTCACACTGAACCTGAACGACACGTCCTCCCACGGCGCCGACTACATCCGCGTGTACGTCACCGAGCAGGGCTTCGACCCCACCACCGATCGCCTGGGCTGGAGTGACCTGGAACTGGTCACCGAGACGGGCCCCATGCCCACCGGCTCCTCCACGACCGTCCAGGTCAACGCGCCCGGACGCACCGGTCACCACATCGTCTACACCATCTGGCAGGCCAGCCACCTCGACCAGTCCTACTACTTCTGCAGCGACGTCAACTTCACCGGCTGACAGTGCGCGGGTTCGCTGACCGGTCTCGGTGCGATCAGGGAAGAACCGTCGGCCCGGCCCCACCGGCCAGGCCGACGGTCCGGTCCGTCGCGATCAACTGCCGGTACAGGGAGGGTGGTTCACGCCCCGGGGAGGGTGACGTTCATGACCAGGCCGCCGCCGCGCCGTGGGGTGGCGGTGAGGGTGCCGGTGTGAGCGTGCACGACCGAGCGGGCGATCGACAGGCCGAGGCCCGAGCTCTTCGTCACGCTGACCCGGTCGGCGGACAGTCGGCGGAACGGCTCGAAGAGCTTGGGTATGCCATAAGGGGGGACGGTGGGTCCCGAGTTGACGACTTCCACTTCGGCCTGGCCCTCGGGCGTGGTACGGCTGGCGACGGTGACCCGGCCGGCGCCATCGCCCGTGTTGTGGCGGATGCCGTTCTGCACGAGGTTCTGGACCAGCCCTTCGAGCAGGGCCACATCGCCGCTGGTGGCGGCCGGGTCCGGGGTCTCCCGTACGGTGACGCCCGCGGCGCTTGCCTCGGCGGCCGTCTGGGCGACCACATGGGACACCACATCAGCGAGATCCACCGGCGACCGGTCGGAGATCTCATGCTCGGCACGGGCCAGCAGCAGCAACCCTGAGATCAACCGCACTCATGGCGGGCGTTGATCTCCAGCAGATTCCCGCCGAGCCGCTGAACATCGGCCGAGGCCGTCCTGCGGTGCATGGCCATCTCGACCAGGGCGCAGGTGAGCGTGATCGGGGTGCGCAGCTCGTGGGAGGCGTTGGCGACGAAACGACGCTGTCCGTCGAAGGAGCGGTCCAGCCGTTCGACCATGGTGTCGAAGGTGTCGGCCAGCTCCTTCACCTCGTCGCTCCGTCCGCTCAGCGCGATCCGCTCGTGCAGGCTCTGATCGGCGACGGGGGCGCTGGCGATCCGGCGGGCCGTTTCGGTGACCCGCCGCAGCGGGGCCAGGACGCGTCCGGCGAGCACCCAGCCGCATCCCGCGGCCGCTCCGGCGACCAGCACCAGAGCGATCGTCCCCTGAGTGGCCAGCAGGATGATCGCGTCCCGGCCATCCGGGCCTCCCGCCTCTCCCCGACCGAGGCGCTGGCCGCTCCCTGACAGCCCCTGGCCCCGCTCGTTGACGGAGCGGTTCCGCCTTCAACGCTGAGACGGCGGACCGCCGGGCCCGCACTCGGGCCCGGCGGTCGGATCGCCCGCTACGTCCATACGTCGTAGCTGTTGCAGTTGAAGTTGTGGCCTCCGGCCGACGAGGTGATCTCAAAGCCGAACGCGATCTCGTCGATGCTGACCCGCGGCATTCGGCCCTGGCCCACCAGCCACTGGCAGTGCGCGGTGATGTCCACCCACGAGTCGGTGGTCTGGTTGCGCGCCAGGAAGCTGTGAACAGCGTTGTACCCGTTGCTGCCCTGGTAGTAAGCCCAGGCGCGGCCGCCGAGGTTGACGTCGGTGACGTACGAGCCGATCGGGCCGACCTGGCCCTGCCACTGCGTCCAGATCATGATCTCGTAGTCGTGGCCGTTGCCCCACACGTCGTAGGTGGTGGCGTAGGCGAGGCCCGAGCCCGATGGCACGGTGACGTTGTGGTTGCTGGAGACGTTCCCCATGCCCCAGACGTCGCGCCCCAGCATGTAGCGGGCATGTGGGTAGGACTTGACGCCACCTGTGTTCGGGTGATCGGCCCAGACGCCCCAGTTCGAGTGGGAGTTCGCCCAGATGGTCTGGGGGCCGGTGCCGCTGCCCCAGACGTGGTTGTGCACCGTGTACGCCCCGTCCCTCCACTCCCCGTACTTCTCGGAAGAGGACCAGGTGGCGGCGTGTGCGGGGGTCTGGAGGACGCCGACGGCGCCCGCGGTGGCCAGCGGTACGGTCAGTGCGGCGGTGAGGAGCGATCTGCGTCGCATGAAGGACACACCTTTCTCGAGAAACTCGACTTCGTCTCTGACCGTCCGGTTCCGGTCAGGGGTGTGGGTGAGGGTTTCGCCGCTCCGGAAGGATCGCCGCTGAGGCGATCAGGAATCTGTGCTGACGAGGCTTCACGAGTCACTCCTCTTGCACGAGGTTCCTCAGAGGTGAAGCGGCTCGTGCCCTGTCGGCGGAGGTGACGTGGGCACGAGCATGAGCGATCGAGGGCTGGTGCGGTGATCGCTGGGTGAGCACACGGGAACGGGCGATGGTGTGGGGTGGGTGTGGGGGAAGCGGCTCATCGTCGCGCCAGGGTCATACGTCAGACGAATGATCGAAGCGCTTCGATGAAGCTGAGACTAGGATCCATGCGCGGGTCACACAACCCCTGCTGCAGAGTTCGATGAGCGATTCGACAGCTGTTGTCGGTAGAGGCGAAGCGCTTCGACAACGACGGGGCGAATGCGGGGTCCCTGTGTCAGCCGCGTTGTCCGCGAGCGCGCAGCGTGGCCCACTGGCGCAGGCGCTCGGTGATCTGGGCTTCGTAGCCGTTGTGGGTGGGCTGGTAGTACGTCTCGCGGTCCATGCCGTCGGGGAAGTAGTCGGCGCCGGAGAACCCGTCGGCGGTGTCCGGGTCGTACTGGTAGTCCTTGCCGTAGCCGAGGTTCTTCATCAGCCGGGTCGGGGCGTTGAGGATGTGGGCGGGCGGCATGAGGGAGCCGGTGCGGCGGGCGGATCGTTGTGCCGCGTCGAAGCCGCGGTAGACGGCGATGGACTTGGGGGCGGTGGCGAGGTAGACGACGGCCTGGGCGATCGCCAGCTCGCCCTCGGGAGAGCCGAGTCGCTCGTAGACGTCCCAGGCGGCGAGGGCCTGCTGGACGGCGTGCGGGTCGGCGATGCCGATGTCCTCGCTTGCGAAGCGGACCAGGCGGCGGGCCACGAACAGCGGATCCTCGCCGCCGTCGAGCATGCGGGCGAGCCAGTACAGGGCAGCGTCCGGGTCGGAGCCGCGCATCGACTTGTGGAGCGCGGAGATCAGGTTGTAGTGCCCCTCCTGCGCCTTGTCGTACAGCGGGGCGCGCCGCTGGACGTGGTGGGCGAGCCCGGCGGTGTCCAGGGGAGTCCCGGTCTCCGGGAGGGCGAGGAGCTGCTCGGCCATGTTGAGCAGGTAGCGGCCGTCACCGTCAGCCATGGCGATCAGGGAGCCGCGGGCGTCGCCGTCGAGGGGCAGGCGGTGGCCGGTGAGGTTCTCCGCACGGTGGAGCAGCGTGGACAGGGCGGTTTCGTCGAGGCGTTTGAGGACGAGGACCTGGGTGCGGGAGAGGAGGGCGCCGTTGAGTTCGAAGCTCGGGTTCTCCGTGGTGGCGCCGATCAGGGTGATGGTGCCGTCCTCGACGTAGGGGAGGAAGCTGTCCTGCTGGGCGCGGTGGAAGCGGTGGATCTCGTCGACGAACAGCAGGGTGCCCTGGCCGATGCCGCGTCGGCTGCGGGCGGTGGCGAAGACCTTGCGCAGTTCGGCCACGCCGGAGAAGGTGGCCGACACCGGTTCGAAGGCCAGGTTGCCGGCGCCCGCGAGGAGGCGCGCGATGGTGGTCTTCCCGACTCCGGGCGGGCCCCACAGGATGGCGGAGCCGAGGCGCTGCTGGGCGACCATGCGGCCCAGCGGGGCGTCCGGGGCCAGGAGGTGGTCCTGTCCGACGACGTCCTCCAGCCGCGTGGGGCGCAGGCGGTCGGCGAGGGGCCGGGCGGGCTCCTCGTCGAAGAGCGGCAGGGGCGGTTCGGTCGGTTCCATCGGTCTCTCGGGTCGGAGGCGGACGTGCCGGTGCGGGGCGAGCCTCGCACGGGGCACTGACAATCGGGCTCAGTCGCTCGCGGGGAAGCTCGCCGCGCTCAGCGAGCGCCGGGGTGGTCGCGGCGCGGCAGCCCCTCGGTGACCAGGTCGTAGGAGTGCTCGACGGCGTTGGTGATCAGCCGCTTGGTGATGCCGGGGCCCGGCCCGAGTGAGATCCAGTGCCGTTTGTCGAGGTAGCGGCCCGGTGTGATGGTGGGGTGGCCGCGCTCTTGCGCGCGGGCGTGTTCGGGTTCGCACTTGACCGTGATGATCTGTTCGTCCGGGTCGTCGGTGACGATCAGGAACACCTTGCCCGCGACCTTGTACACGTCGAGTGCGGGGGTGAAGGGACGGCCGTGGCTGACACCGGGGAGGGCGAGGGCCGCCTGGCGGGCGGTGTCCTGGAGCCGGTCGCCGGCCGCGCTCACCGGGCCGCTCCCGTGCCGAGGCCGAAGGTGTGCGGGTCGACGGGTTGCTCGGCCCTGGGCAGGCCGGCGACGACGAGCCGGTAGGACTCGGTGACGAGCTCCCTCACGAGCCTGGAGTCGACGCCTTCCCCGCCCTCCAGCGTGATCCAGTGCTTCTTGTTCATGTGGTAGCCGGGGGTGATGTAGCTGTTCTCCTGCCGCAGGGCGCGCGCCTCGCCGGGGTCCGCCTTGAGGATCACGACGGGCTGCCCCGGAACCTCGGTCATCAGCAGGAACACCTTGCCGCGCACCTTGAAGACCTCCCAGCCGGGGCCGAAGGGATGCTCCAGCCGGGCCCCGGGAAGTTCCTCCGCGCAGGCGGTCGCGGTCCTGTGCAGGGTCGATCCGTTCATGGGCGGCGGGCCTCCTCGGGTGACGACGGTCCGCGGCATCGAAGGCTGTGACATCGACAAACGTGCCGCGCGGCCGTGCTGGCACGTCCCATCCTGTCCCGGAAACCGGCAAAACGGGCGGTAGGCTGCGGACACGTGATGGTCGACAAGCGACACTCCGAGCAGGGCGGGCGGTCCGGACCGGCAGGACCTGCCGCCGCCGCGGTTCCGCTGTACAGCTTCCAGCCCCCGGTCGGTACTCCGTTCGGGCTTGAGGTGACCACCGTCGAGGACTTCTTCGCCCAGCACGACGACTGGCCGTGGAACCCGCCCCGTCCCGGTCGTGCCACCTTTCACTACCTCATCGCGGTCACCGAGGGTGAGCTCCTCCACGACGTCGACCACGTCACCCGGACCGTCTCGCCCGGCCAGTGGCTGTGGGTGCGGCCCGGGCACACACAGTGCTGGCATCCGCCGGGCGCCGCCCGCGGCCCGTTCGTCCTCTTCGAGCCGGACGTGCTGACTCCTGACATCGCCCGCCTGCTGGCCCCGCTCACCGCGCACGAGGCCCCCGCCGTGCTGAACCCGCACCCTGACGACGCGGACTGGCTGCGGCAGACGGCGCTCCAACTCCTGGACGAACACCGCGCCTTGGGGCGCCGTCGGCTCGAGGCCCACCACGCGCTACGGCGCAGCCTGCTGGAATCGCTGTTGCTGCGCCTGGCCAACTCCCCGGACATCACCGCGACGGAGACATCACCCGGTGCGGGCCGCGGTGACACCTACGGGCGTTTCGTGGACGCCCTGGAGCTGCGCTTCCGCGAGCTGCACCAGGCCGCGGACTACGCCGAGCTGCTGGGCTGTTCGGTCCGCACCCTCAGCCGCGCCGCCCGGGCCGCCACCGGCAAGGGGGCGCGTGAGCTGATCGACGAGCGGCGGCTGCTCGAAGCCCGGCGCCTACTGGGAGTTGCCGGCTGGGACGCCCGGGCCGTGGCCGCCCATCTCGGCTTCACCGATCCCGCCAACTTCGGCCGCTTCTTCCGAGGACACACCGGTCTGACGCCGGCCGCGTTCGCGGCCGGCGAGGCCGCGAACGCTCCGCGGAGTCGTGGCCGTCCAGGTCCTCACCTGGCCGACCGAGCAGCAGGTGCGAGCGCCTCGCGCAGGTAGCGGCCGGTGACGCTGCCGGGGCCGAGGTCGATGACGTGGTCGGCGTCGGCGATCACGTCGAGGTCGTGCTCGGTGCCCGCACGCAGGCCCGGCTGGGTGCGGATCAGGGTGAAGGCGTTCGGCGTCAACGAGTCCGAGGTCACCACCCGTGAGGGAGAGTCGGACGTCGTGTGCGTTCGCCCCCCGGGTGTGGTGGTGGAACCGGATGAGGCGCCTGGTGCGGGCACCCGGCTGATCACGTCGGTCGTGACCGTTGTCCGCTGGCTGTCAGGGGCGGTCGACGCCCTCGAACAGGTCGAGGGCCGCCTGGTAGTGCGCGGTGGCTGTGTCGGGGCTGCCGCGTCGCCGTCACGGACGGTGAGATCCGCGGCACTCATCCATCATGAGCTCGGTTCCGGCATGTCGGCTCGTTGAGGGCGGACAGCTCGCGGTCACCAGGAGACACGACGAGGACGCGATCTCGATGCCCCTACCGTGGGGCCGCCCTCGGTTCCGAACGGCCACGCATGCCCCTCTCGAAACCGCTCCTCGACGCACCTCCACGCGATCGGAGAGCACACCGACCGGGCCGCCGCCGTACGACGCGTCAGCGGTCCTCACCGGCGACGCACCGTCAACTGGCGAGCCACGCGACGCGGCCCAGACGAGCCACCCGCCCCGGTTCGCGCCTGCGAACCGGCAACCCCGGGGCACTAGTTGACATCTCAAGTACCTGCCGCCTAGCGTATGTGATGCGTCAACCAAATGGTGGGGTCGCCAGCCAGTCAGCCGTATCGGCTCACTGCGGGCATCGAGATCTCGGTGCGTCGCCTGAGGCCCGTGGACGCGAAGCTCCAGAAGGGGAATCCCATGAGCACCGAGAAGAAGGCCGGACTCGACGCGCTGCTGACGCCCGAGGAGAGCGTCCTCGTGCTGATCGACCACCAGCCGTTCCAGTTCGCCAACCTGAACAGCCACGAACCGACGATGATCGTCAACAACGTCGTCGGGCTCGCCAAGGCCGCCAAGGTGTTCGACGTCCCGACCATCCTGACGACCGTGTTGGAGGAGCGCGGCGGCCTCATCCTCCAGGGCCTGCAGGATGTGTTCCCCGAGCAGAAGCCGATCAACAGGACCCTCATCAACACCTGGCAGGACGAGCGCGTCGTGGACGCCGTCAAGGCGACCGGGCGCAGGAAGCTGATCCTGGCCGGCCTGTGGACCGAGGTCTGCCTGGCGATGCCGGCCATCCAGGCGGCGGGCGAGGGCTTCGAGGTCTTCGCCGTGACCGACGCCTCGGGCAGCGGCTCGAAGGAGGGCCACGACATGGCCGTGCGGCGCATGGTCCAGGCCGGCGTCACCCCGATCACCTGGCTGGCCGTGGCCAGCGAGTGGCAGCGCGACTGGGCTCGTGAGAAGACCATCGCTGGCACCACCGAGCTCATGCTCCAGCACGGCGGCGCCACCGGCGTGGCCTACGCCTGGGAGACGCAGCTCCTCGCCACCGACCGCGCCTGACATGACCGCCCGGCCGGCCCCCGTCCGTACCGGGTACCGCCTGACGCTGACCGGTCCCGCTCGCGGACGACGGCCGGTCGGCCCGGCTCGCCCACGAGATCTGGCGCGAGGACGTCAACAGCCGAGGCGGGCCGCTCGGCCGTCCCGTCGAGTTCGTCCGCTACGACGACCAGGGGAACGCCGACCTGGTTCCCGGGATCTACCAGCGGCTGATCGACGAGCACCGGGTGGATCTCGTCATCGGCGGATACGGCACCAACGCCCTGCCGCCGGCCGTGCCGTTGACAGCGGAGCGGGAGCGCTTCTTCGTCGGGCTCATGGGCCTCGGCATCAACAACGCGCTCCGCTGTCCGAACTACTTCGCCTCGGCCGGAAACCGTGGCGCTGGTGTCCGCCGACGCCGGGTTCGCGCGCAACCCGATTCTCGGTGCCAGGGCGAACACGGAGAAGTACGGCCTCACGGTGGTCCACGAGACCACGTATCCGCTGTCGACCGAGGATTTCACGCCCGTCATCGACGCGGTCGCCGAAAGCGGCGGCGATCTGTTGTTCCTGTGTTCGTACCTGGCCGACTCCATCGGCCAGGTACGAACCGTCCGTTCCCATCGCTTCCGGCCGAAGATGGTCGGCGGCGCCATGATCGGCCCGCAGAACACGGCGGTGCGGACGACGCTCGGCCCGCTGCTCAACGGTTTCGTGAACTACGAGTACTGGGCGCCGGTGCCCAGGATGATGTTCCCGGGCGTTCAGGAACTGCTGAACACCTACCAGGAACGGGCCGGCGAAGCCGGTGTCGACCTCCTGGGGCACTACATGGCGCCACTCGCCTACGCCCAGACGCAGGTGGTCGCCCAGGCCGTCGAGGCGACGGGCGGCAGGTCGTCGTGTCACCGCCGGATCGTCTTCCGGGGAACTCGCCTTCCCTTACGCGGAAGCTCTCACCGACGAGTGAGGAAGGCCGACGGCGGCCGCTCGGGGGCGGGTTACCGGATATTCCGGCAACCCGCCCCCGGTGGCCGTAGGTTCCCGCACCAAGGGGAAAGGAGCCCGATGACCGAGCGACTGGTCGGCAGGAGCTACACGTTCAACCTGGGCGCGCTCAAGGTGCGGTTCACCTTCGACTCGTGGACCGAGGCCAGCGGCGCCACCGTCACCCACGTCGAGGACTTCGCCAACGCGACGCCGTACTCCCACGTGACCGTCGACGGCACCCTCCACACCTTCGTCGGAACCATCGAGGAAGCATGACCACGACCAGCAGTACCCCGGCCGACCCGGCTCGGCGCAACACCGACATCGTGCTCACCGCCATGCGGGAGCTCTTCGTCGAGAAGGACCTCACCGCGCTCGACCGGTACTGGGCCGAGCCCTACGTGCAGCACAGCCCCCGGATGCCCAACGGTCTGGACACGCTCCGCGCCGCGGTGCCCGGCCTGGAGGGGTTCTCGTGGGAGCCGCAGCGGATCGCGGCGCAGGGGGACCTCGTGTTCACCCACAGCATCGTGCACGGCTGGGCCCCGGACCCCGTCGTCATCGTCGACATCTTCCGGCTGGACAACGGCCGCATCGTCGAGCACTGGGACGTCATCCAGGACCTCACCTCCCCCGAAGCGACCGTCAGCGGCAACCCGATGGTCTGACACCCAGCAGGCAGCCGGAACGGCGTCGGGCGTCAGCGGCGTCCGAACGCGCCCCGAGCCGGGCCACCACCACACAGAGGGAATGCGGAATCATGGGATACATAGCGGTGGGCAACGAGAACAGCACCACCACCGAGATCTACTACGAGGACCACGGGACGGGGCAGCCGGTCGTCCTCATCCACGGCTACCCGCTGGACGGCAACAGCTGGGAACTCCAGTCGCGCGAGCTGATCGCCGCCGGCTACCGCGTCATCACCTACGACCGCCGCGGCTTCGGGCAGTCGAGCAAGGTCGGCACCGGCTACGACTACGACACCTTCGCGGCCGACCTGAACGCCCTGCTGGACTCCCTCGACCTGCGCGACGTCATCCTGGTCGGCTTCTCCATGGGCACCGGCGAGCTGGCGCGCTACGTGAGGAACCACGGCCACGAGCGCGTCGCGAGGCTGGCGTTCCTGGCCTCGCTCGAGCCGTTCCTCGTGGCGGCCGACGGCAATCCGACCGGGGTGCCGCAGTCCGTCTTCGACGACATCGCCAAGGCGGCCCGCACCGACAGGTACGCCTGGTTCACGCAGTTCTTCAACGACTTCTACAACCTCGCCGAGACCCTCGGCTCACGGATCAGCCAGGAGGCGGTCACCGCCAGCTGGAACACCGCCACCCGCAGCGCGCCGGTGGCCGCCTACGCGGTGGTGCCCAGCTGGATCGAGGACTTCCGCGACGACGTCGCGGCCGTCCGTGCCTCCGGCAAGCCCGCCCTGATCCTGCACGGGACCAAGGACAACATCCTCCCCATCGACGCCACCGGCCGCCCGTTCCACACGATGTTCCCCGAGGCGGAGTACGTCGAGATCGAAGGCGCCCCGCACGGCCTGCTGTGGACCCACGCCGATGAGGTCAACGAGGCGCTCCTGAGCTTCGTCCAGGCCTGAGCGACCCTGACTCACTCCCGGCGGTCACGGAGGGGAGCGCCGGGAGTGGCTGGTCGACTGGCTCCGGTACCCGGCCCCGGAAGACGCCACCCGGCCAGGCACTCGCCCCCATCGGTCAGTCGGGCTGCTTCTCCATATGCGCGAGGACGCGGTTCGAGATCCGGGCGAGCGTGTCGAGTTCCTCCTGGGTGAGGGCGTCGATGAACAGCCGACGGACCTGGTCGACGTGCTGGGGCGCGGCCTCTTCGATCGCCTTGTAGCCGGCCGGGGTGGCGACGATGAACGCTCCGCGCCCGTCGTCGGGACACTCCTCCCTGGCCACCAGGCCGCGCTTCCTCATCCGCGCGACCTGGTGCGACATGCGGCTCTTCTCCCACTCCACCGACTTGGCCAGCTCCAGGAAGCGCATCCGCCCGCCGCCGCGTTCGGTGAGACTGACCAACACGATGAAGTCGGAGGCGGACATCCCGGAGTCGGCCTGGAGCAGGCGGGAGAGTCGCCCGATGAGCGTCTCCTGCATGCGGATGAAACTGTCCCAGGCGGCCTTCTGCTCCGAGCTCAGCCAGCGAGGCGTCGCGTTCATGGACGGAGTGTAACGAAACCGTTGACAGCTCATCTATCCCGTCGACGTGACCGATTCCGATCGATACCGCCTGAGGCCCGTGAACGCGCAGCTCCAGAGAAGCGGACCAGGGGAATGTTGACAAGCTCACTGCCGCGGATCGACGCGGACACGGCCACGTCGCACCCCTCCGCCCACGGCCCGAGCAGCGCGGGCGCCCCAGCGGACGGACTCCGGTGACCGTTCACGCACCTGACCCGCGTGCTCGGCATCGGCATCGGCGCCATCGTCTGGCGACGCAAGGCCACCGAGGACCGCCTGGCGCGGGCCCGGTCGACACGCCGATCGCACCATGGAGATCGCCGGTGACGCCCTCACCGGTGAGGCTTCGGCCGAGCATCTGACCCAGGCCAGTGGACGGCCGATCACTTGCCGCCGCCTGCCCACGACGCTGCTGGAGCGGGACGAGCTCCTCGGCAGGACAGCGGCACTCGTCGACAACGGGAGGCTGGTGGGACACGCCGACCTCGACGCGTCGCGCGCGGAGTTCCCCTTCCTCTGTCCTTCGACCGCTGGCTGGCCGGCCCTGGCGCGGGCCTCCTTGCGGAAGCGCTCCGTTCCACGGGTACGGGCGTCGCTCTCCGCTGAACGAGACGCAACTGCCGCCGGAGGACCACCGGTTACGCCTCGTCGACACCCACCGCGGTTCCGCGGGTACTGCGGTCGCGTTCACGACGCGTGTCCGCGTCGCCGGTAGTGGTGTCGGCGACCGGGCGCGGTGGCTGCCGCGCCCGGTGCCGGAACTGTGCGGGCGATGAGCCGACCACGCGGCGGAACGCGGTGCTGAACGCGCTCTCGGACAGGTAGCCGGTGGCCCGCGCGAGCTCGGAGATCGACAGGGTGTCGCGGGCGAGGGCGTCGCGCGCCAGGCTCATGCGCCATTGGATCAGGTACTCCAACGGCGGGACCCCGACATGGCTCTTGAAGGCCTGGGCGAACGCGGAGCGCGACATGTGGCTGATCTCGGCGAGCTCCTTGAGGCTCCAGGAGTGGGCCACGTCCGCGTGCACGGCCCGCAGGGCGGCCCCGATGCCGTCCTCGTTCAGGGCGCCCAGCCAGCCGGTGGGCCGGTCCGTCTGACCGGCGTGAGCGCGGAGCATGTGCACGAGCAGGATCTGTGCGAGGTGGTTCTGCACCAGCGGGCCCCCGGCGGCGGTGACCCCGACCTCGGTGGCCAGGAGATCGATCAGCTGCCCGAGCCGCCCGCCCTGTGGATCGCCCGCGCGGACGATCACGAGCGGCGGCAGGAGATCGGTCAGGAGGGCCGCGTTCCGGTCGTCGAACGCGATGTGCCCGACGCAGAGGTAGAGGTCCTCCTCGGACTCCGGGCCGATCCGCACCAGCGCGTCTTCAGCGCCCGCCCACACCGGCTCCGCGGGGCGCGGGTTCGCGTCGAGCGTGCCGGCCAGCACGTAGGGCGGCGGGTTGCCCAGCATGAAGGTGTCGCCCGCCCGCAGGAGCACCGGCTCGTGCCCTTCGAGGATCAACCAGCAGGTGCCGCGCACGAGGCCCCCGATCCGCACGTGCGGGAACGGGTCGAAGCGCAGCGCCCACTCTCCCGCGGCCCGGAGGCTGGGCCCGATCACCGTGCGGGGCCGGAGCAGGCCGATCGCGTCAGCCACGGGATCCCGAAATCCGAGCACCGACGACACCTCCTGGACGATACGTAAAGAATGCGGGACTCTACATCATAGATAGTATCCCCGACCTCCCGCAGTATCGATGTCGGACGGCCGAACGGATCGGCGTCGAGAGAGCGATGGAGACACCCACATGGGACAGCTGGACGGCAAGACGGCGGTGGTCACCGGGGGCAGCACCGGTATCGGTCTGGCCACCGCCGTACGACTGGCGGACGAGGGCGCGTACGTGTTCGTCACCGGCCGACGCGAGGCCGAACTGGCGGCGGCCGTCAAGACCGTCGGAGCAGACCGGGCCACCGGGGTCGTCGGCGACATCGCGAAGCCGGCGGACCTGGACCGGCTCTACGAGGCGGTCCAGGCACGAGGCCAGGGCTTGGACGTGCTCGTGGCGAACGCGGCGATCGGTTCGTTCGTGACGCTGGAACAGACCACCGAGGAGCACTTCGACCAGACCTTCGCGGTCAACGTCCGAGGCACGCTGTTCACCGTGCGGAAGGCGTTGCCGCTGCTCAACGACGGGGCCTCGATCATCCTCGTCGGTTCGACGGCCGCCGACCGCGGCATGGAGGCGTTCGGCGCCTACGCGGCGTCGAAGGCGGCCGTCCGGTCCTTCGCACGGACGTGGTCCGTAGAGCTCAAGAGCCGTGGCATCCGGGTCAACGTGGTCTCGCCGGCGTGGATCGAGACCCCCGGGGGCACCGCCGCCTTCGGCGACGAGGAGACCGCCCGGGCCGTCAAGGAGAACGTCGCCGCGACCGTGCCCAAGGGCCGCATGGGTCAACCCGAGGAGGCCGCCGCGGTCGTGGCCTTCCTGGCCTCGGAACAGAGCAGCTACGTCGTCGGCGCGAACCTCTACGTCGACGGTGGCGCGAACCAGATCTGAGCGGGCACCACAAGCGTGTGATGAACAGCAAAACCGGGCCGGCAGGACGAGCAGCGTCTCCGCGCGGTCCTGCCGGGGCCGGACGTGCCGATCACCGAGGCCCGCGCCGCGCGGGCCCCGCCCGGTGGAACCACGGTGATCGCCGTGCCCCCTCAGGGGGTCTCCTGCTCGCCGTCCACGAGTTCGTACCGCAGCGCACCCGAGGGACAGCGCCGCACCACTTCAGCCACGCGCTCGGCCGTGGCGTTGTCCGGCTGGATCCACGGGCGCTTCGCCGGGTCGAACACCTCGGGCAGGCCCTTCACGCACTCGGCGGCGTGCCGACAGCGCCCGGCCTCGAAGGTCACCGTGATCGACCGCGCCTGATACGCCTTCCGCTCGGGCCCACCACTCATACCCGCCTCCGTCACCGCCGCACTCCGTTTCCTCAGTCACTGACGTTGCTGCGGGACTGGTACAGCAGGTCCTGGTAGTCGGGGTGCCGGCTGATCCAGCCCGCGAAGAAGGGGCAGGTGGCCAGCACCCGTAGGTTCGCGGCGCGCGCCTCGTCAAGGGCGGTGCGGACCAGCGCGGAACCGACTCCCCTGCCCTCGTACTCCGCCCCGACCTCGGTGTGCACGAACGCGACGAGTTCCGCCGTACGGATGTACTGCGCGACGCCCGCCACCGTGGACTCTCCGTCGACGCGGGCCTCGTAGCGCTTCGCCTCGGGTACGTCCCTCACCTCGACCGCCATGCGTCCTCCTCACGAGCCTGATCTCATCCGGCTCGACAGAATCCCGTCAGCCAGGACACCACCCTAACCCCGTGAGGTTGACGCATCAACTTGACTCCTGGGTTCGACCACTGGGTCATGGCTGAACATGACGCTCAGTACCTGACGCACCACTCGTTCCGGCACCACCTGCTCAGCCGAGAGAGGGTTCATCCCACGGTTGGCCAAGGTAGCGGCCATGACGGCCAGATCTCGCGTGCTGACGAGCACGGAACACTGGCGGGTGTAGCCGTCGACGACGGCCCTCGGGTCCTCGGTGAGGACGTTGTGACTGCGGAGCAGGTGTGCGATGGCGAGGTTGCGGTGCGCGTGTCCCACTCTCCGGACGTGTCCGACTCCACGCCTTCGAGCACCTCGGCCAGATAGTCGGGAATGACTGACCGCATTCGTCCGCCTCCAACACATGCACAGGCTACGCGTCGTGAATCAGCGTTGCCTCCGTCGCAGCAGCAGGTTTCCTGAGAGGACATCATGACGAGCCGAGACCTCCCCGGTCCGGCCGAGACGCTGATCGTCGGTTCGCGGCGGCCTCTCGAGAAGTCCGGCCGGAGCATGGGTGCCGGTGAGCGCGCGAAGCTGGTCGGCGTCGACGTTGGCTCCGAACGCGGGGGTTCCAGGCTCGAGCAGGACGCCCGCTGCGAGGTCGCCGATGGTGAGTGGGTCGAATCCGAGCGAGTCGATCAGCGCGGACACGACGGCGAGATCCTCGGGCGAGTCACCGGCGATCGCGATCGCCCTGCGTCCAAGGCCGCCTGCTGGACGAGCCTCGGCTTCGACCGCCCGCCGCGCGTCGGAGACGGCAGTGCCGACCACGACGGGTGGCCGGTGTCCCCCGGGTCAGGCGCGTCGGGGGCGGCCCGGACGGGGCACGCGAACACTATGAACGCAATGACCGACGGGTAGTCCCGCCACGCGGCGCTTCCTAACATCCCGGATCGCAGCGCGGCCTCGCGCAGCGCATCCACAGGAGCCGCTCCCTTGAACACACTCGCCACGCCCGTACCGGTTCGCCGACGCCCTTCGACCCGCCGCTTCCGTCCGGCGGTTCTGGCCGTCGGGCTCGCCGCGACGCTCCTCGGTACGCTCGGCAACGCCCCCGCGTCCCAGGCACAGACGACGCGCCCCGCGGAAGCGACCTGCCCGTCCAACCTGATCGGGAAGGCGAGGTGTTACACCGGTCAGGACACCAACGGGGCGTACTACACCATGGCCGTCCCCACCGACTGGAACGGGTCCCTCGTGGTGCACGCCCATGGCGGACCCGATCTGGGCGACTCCTCGGACCCGTCACGCGGCATCGACGACCTGGAGCGCTGGGCGGTGATGGTCGACCAGGGATACGCCTGGGCTGCCTCCTCCTACCGCCGCGGTGGCTACGGGACCCGGATGGCCGCAGCCGATACCGAGAACGTGCGCCGCCTGTTCGTCTCCGCGTTCGGCGAGCCGCAGCGGACCTATGTGCACGGCCAGTCCTGGGGCGGCAACGTCGCCGCCAGGGTCGCGGAGACCTACGGCACGCCGTCCGGCGCCTACGACGGCGCGCTGCTGACCAACGGCGTCCTCGGCGGCGGCTCGCGCGGCTACGACTACCGGGTCGACCTACGTGTGGTCTACCAGTACTACTGCCGCAACCACCCCCGCCCGACAGAGCCGCAGTACCCGCTGTGGCAGGGGTTGCGCGCGGACTCCACCATGACGAGCAACGGGCTCCGCGCCCGCCTTCAGGAGTGCACCGGGTACGCCTCCGACCCCGCGGACCGGACCGCGCCACAGCAGCGCAACCTCGACGACATCCTCGCCGTCACCCGCATCCCGGAGCGCTCGCTCGAAGCGCATCTGCGGTTCGCGACCTTCACCTTCCGGGACATCGTGTCCAACCGACTCGGCGGCCGTAACCCCTTCAGCAACCGGGGCGTCCGGTACTCCGGTTCACACGACGACGAGGCCCTCAACGCGGGTGTCGAGCGGTTCTCGGCGAACCCCGCCGCACGCCGCGACCTCTCCTACGACAGCGACCTCACGGGCAGGGTGTCCATCCCGGTCCTCACCCTCCACGCGATCGACGACCCGACGGCCTTCGTCGAGCACGAGGCGGCCTACCGCGCCACCCTCCAGGGCGCCGGCGGGGACGACAACCTCGTCCAGACATTCACCACAGAGACCGAACACAGCGCGCTGAGCGACTCCGAGTACGCCAACTCCATCGCGGCCCTGGACGCCTGGGTACGCGACGGACGCAAGCCGACTCCGCGATCGGTCGCCGCTTCCTGCGCAACCTTCGACCGAAGCTACGGCGGCGGATGCTTCCACGACCCGGCCTTCCGCCCCGCGCCGTACGCCTCCCGGGTCCTGCCCCGGCCAGGCGGACTCGGCTGGCCCACCATGACCGCCGCGCAGGAGCGAGCGTGGAGCCGGATCAACGGCGTGGGCATCGCTCCCTGACAGCGCACACCGCCGGCGAGTCGCCGGGGACCGACGTGGGGACTCATCCGTGTCCGATGACCGGGTGCGGGCGGTACGGCGTCTCGAGCGAGGTCAGCTGTTCCCCGTCGAGGGTGATGTCGAGCGCGGCGATCGCGTCGTCGACGTGGTGCGGCTTGGTCGCACCGAGGACGGGCGCGCTCACGGCGGGTTTCGACAGGAGCCAGGCCAACGCGAGCTGCGCCGCGGGGCGGCCGTGTCCCGCGGCGAGCGTGCGCAGGACGTCCACGATGTCGAAGTCGGCGTCGGTGTACCTCGTGTCGGCGAGCGGGTCGTTGCCGGAACGGACTGTGCTCCCATGGCCGCCGCGCTCGCGGCTGCCGGTGAGCAGTCCGCGTGCCAGCGGGCTGTACGGCAGGACGCCCACGCCCTGGTCCAGGCAGAGCGGGATCATCTCCCGCTCCTCTTCCCGGTAGAGCAGGTTGTAGTGGTTCTGCATCGACACGAATCTGGTCCAGCCGGCCGACCGCGCCGTGTGCTGGGCCTTGGCGAACTGCCAGGCGTACATGCTCGACGCGCCGATGTAGCGGGCCTTACCCGCTCGGACCACGTCGTGCAGCGCCTCCATGGTCTCCTCGATCGGGGTCTCGTCGTCCCACCTGTGGATCTGGTACAGGTCGACGTAGTCCGTGCCCAGCCGTTCGAGCGAGGCGTCGACGCTGTCCAGGATGTGACGGCGCGACAGACCCCGGTCGTTGGGCCCGGGGCCCATGGGGTAGTACACCTTCGTGGACAGCACGTAGTCCTCGCGGCGCGGGAAGAGCTTGGCCAGCAGGGCTCCCGTGGTCCGCTCGCTGGCGCCCTGGGCGTACATGTCGGCGGTGTCGAAGAACGTCACCCCCGCTTCCACGGCTCGGCGCACGACCGGCTCGGCCGCGTCCTGATCGAGGTGCCAGGCCTCCCAGTAGGGGTGGCCCGGATCCGGAGGATTGCCGTAGCTCATCATGCCCAGGCAGATCCGGGACACCTTCAGTCCCGTAGCGCCCAACCTGACGTATTTCACGTGGTTTCCTCATTCCGTTCCTGGTGGACCGCGACCGCGACGACGACCAGGGCGATGCCGACGGCCTCGAGCCAGGAGGGGATCTGGGCGAGGACGACGATGCCGGTGATCGCCGCGGTGGCGGGGAGCAGGGACAACATCAGAGCGAAGGTCGCCCGGGAGACGCGCGCCATGGCCAGCTGATCGCAGACGTAGGGGATGACCGACGAGCAGATCCCGACGCCGAAGGCGGCCGCCAGGAGAGTCGGGGTGATGAAGGTGACGGCGGCGTCGGCGATTCCGACGGGTGCGACCACGATCATCGCGATGAGCATCGAGACGCCGAGGCGATCGATGCCCGAGGTGCCGCCGTCCTGGGCGAGGCGGTGGCCGAGGATCACGTAGAGCGTGAACAGCACGCAGTTGCCGAAGGCGAGGACGAGGCCGAGCGGTTCGTCGACGAGATGCACGTCGGTGAGCAGACAGACCCCGGTGACCGCCAGCACGAGCGCGAGCACGGTGCGGCCGGTGCGGGCGCCGATGGCCGCGAGGAGAACGGGGCCGAGGAACTCGATGGCTCCGACAGTGCCGAGAGGCAGCCGGTCCAGGGCGAGGTAGAACACGCTGTTCATCAGGCCGAGCACGGTGCCAAGTGCCAGCAGCAGCCGACGCTGGCGCCAGGTGGCGGCGCCCCACACGTGCCACGGGCGTCGCCAGACGGCGAAGACCACGGCAGCCGAGGCGATCCGCAGCCAGGCCACGCCCAGGACGTCGAGGTGCGCGAAGAGCAGGACCGCCGAGGCGGGTCCGAGGTAGTGGAAGACGGCGCTCGTGACGAGGAACGCCGGCGGCGGGACACGATCGGCAGCAGCGGTGAAGCGTGCCGGCGATCCACCGGGACCAGGGCGGAAGCGTGCGAGCGTCTTGACCACGGCTAAAGGTTCGCAAGCAAGCAACGCCCACGACCATGCCGAAGCCGAAAGCTGATCGGTCACTTGCTTTACGGTTGATGCTGAAGAACCACAGTTGACATCGCGATGACGAAGCAGGTGACGAAGTGGACGCCCTGGATCGGGCCATACTGATCGAGCTCGACGCGGACCCCCGGCTGTCCACGGCTGAGCTGGCCCGCCGTGTCGAGGTCTCGGTACCCACCGCACGGGACCGGGTACGGCGCCTGCGGGAGGACAACGTGATCCGCGGCTACCGCCTCGACGTGAATCCGGCAGCGCTGGGCTACCCCGTGGCCGCCTTCGTCCGGGTCCGCCCCGGCCCGGGACAGCTGCCGAAGATCGCCGAGCTGGCACGGAGCCTGCCTCAGGTCAGTGAGTGCCACCGCATCACCGGCGAAGACTGCTTCCTGATCAAGGTCCATGCCACCGACCTCAACACCTTCGAGGAGGTACTCGACCGCTTCCTCCTCCATGGGCAGACCACCACCTCGATCATCCAGTCCACCCCCGTACCACCGCGTACGCCAGGGCTCTGACACCAGGGCCGTGGTCCTGAAGAGGGCCAACGCCCCTCAAGGGCCGCGTGGATCGGGCTGATGACGGGCTGACCGCCACTGGCGAGTTCACGCAGGGACCACCCCCCTGGGGGGCGGCCGCCACCGGTACCCGGGTAGCCGTCCGCCCCCCTCCGAACCTTCACAATGCCTTCCCCTGGCGCACCCGGCCCCGTATCGTCGTGCCGGGGGTGACCAACTCCCCGCTACGGGGGTAGTGGGCTGATGTCCGAGCAACGCGAGCGCGTGACGCGCGCGTCGGCGTCGACGTGGGGGCGCGGTGCGATTCCCGCCGCCGGTCCGGCCACGCTCAGTCTGGAGCGCCGGGCCCTGCTCGTCACCGTGGCCCTACGGCTGTCCAGCGCGGCGGTGGCCGCGGTGGTCGCACTGCTCGGGCTGGCGTCGGCCGCGAACCCCACGTGGGTGCTGCTCTCCGTCACCGGAGTGCTGGTCTGGGCGGGCTCGTTCGGCGTCCACTCACTTCGCGAGGGCCCGAACTTCCGGCTCGGCGTGATGGATGTCGCGATCTGCGCCGCGCTCTGCCTGCTCCACGGCCGCCTGGTGCCCGGGTCCGTGCTGACGGCGAGCGCCGGCAGCGGGTGGGTCGACCTCGTGGCCAGCGCCACCGTGCTCAACGCGCAGTACTTCCTGCGCCAACCCCACGGGCTCCTGGCGACCGCCGTGATCACCGCGACCTACACGATCGGTGCCCCGGGCCTGCGGGAGGCACCCCTCGTGCTCGCGCTCCAAGGCATCCTGAGCGCCGGGATGTTCGTCCTGCTGCGCCGCGCCGCCGGCTCGGCGGACTCCGTGCTGGCGGCCGAGGCCGTGGCGCAGGCGAATGAGATGGCCAGGGCGGCGGCCCGCACGGACGAACGCGACCACCAGCGGCGACTGCACGACACCGTGCTCGCCACGCTCACCATGGTGAGCACCGGCGCCATCGCCGACCGTTCCGACACCCTGCGTCGCCGTGCGCTGGCCGACCTCCGCGTGATCCAAGGCCTGGCGGACGAAGCGGACGAAGCAGACGGAGCCGACGGGGCGGACGAAGCCGACGGCGCGTCGGCCGCTCCCGCGCCCCTGGTCCCGTTGGACGAGGCCCTGCGCGCCGCGGCCTCAGCGCCACGGCCTGGACTTCCCACGCTGACCGTGGAGTTCGGGCTCGCGCCGGTGCGGCTGCCCCACCCGGTCGTGACCGCCCTCGCCGAGGCCGTCGCGGAGGCCCTGACGAACGTCGCCCGGCACGCCGGCACCTCGGCGGTCCAGGTGCGCGCGGAGGCGGTCGGCGCCGGCGTCGTCGTCCTCGTGCTCGACCGAGGACGCGGCTTCGATCTCGCGGCTGTGCCCGCGCACCGCAGAGGGCTGCGCGAGTCGATCGTGGGCCGGATGGCGGCGGTGGGCGGCGGCGCGTGGATCGAGGCACGGCCGGGCGACGGGGTCCGCGTCATGCTGCGGTGGCCCGCGTCAGGAGCGCCGTGAGCGCGCCGCCGGGGGAGTTGATCGCGGTCCGCTACACCCACGTGATCAGCGTCGTGGTGGTGGTCATCGTCGCCATCTGGCACTTCGGCTACGACTCCATGGTCCTGGTCCGCGGCTGGTCGCGGTACGAGCCGGCGTGGGCGGCCCTCGCGGCCTGGCTGGTGCTCTCCGTCGTCCAGTTGATCGGATCCACGCTGCTGCTGCGGTCCGCGCTGCGTGGCCGCGCGGCCCAAGCGCTGACGTTCGTCGCCCTGCTGGCCGGGGCCGTCGCCGTCGCGACGTATCCCAAGGGCCAGGCGATCAGCGACCTCAGCTGGGCCGCCAACACGGTGGGCTGGTTCGGCGTGCTGCTGCTGTTACAGCGCCCGATCCACGAGCTGGTCGCCCTGTTGAGCTGCACCGTCGCGATGACGGTGATCGCGCTCGGAGTGAGCGGCGAGTTGGACACCCCGGTGTCCTGGGCCCGGCTGATCACCACCTCCTTCACCACCGCCGGCATCCAACTCACCTTCGCCCTGCTCACCCGGCAGTTACACCACGCCGCCGAACTCGCGACCCGCGCGGCACGGGCACAGGCGGACCGCATGGCCCGCCAGGTGGCCGAGGAGACCAGGCACGCCGAGCGACGGCGGCGTTACCGCTACATGCGCGACCGGATCGCACCGCTGCTCCGTGACCTGGCCGACGGGCGGGCGCACCCGGGGCACGACGCGGTGCGGCGGTCGAGCGCGATCGAGGCGGCGCGGCTGCGCCGCCTGTTCGCCGAGACAGAGGCCGCGGCCCATACCCTGCTGCACGAACTCCGGGCCTGCGCCGACATCGCCGAGCGCCGGGACGTGGACGTCACGTTCGTCTGCTACGGGGAACTGCCCGACGTGCCCGTGGCGGTTCGCCGGTGGCTCACCGAGGGGCCGCTCCTGGCGCTGGCGTCAGCGGAGGTCAGCGCCCGGGTGACCGTCGTCGCGGCGGCCGGCGAGGTCACGGTGAGCGTGGTGGCCGACGCCGCGGCCCCCGGCACGCTACGCACGTCCGGTTCGACCGACACATCGGTGATATTCGACGAGAAGGAGAACCTGCTGTGGCTGGAGACTCGATGGCGCGTCCCCAGACCGCGTTCGACGTCTGCATCATCGACGATCACCCGGTGGTGATCGACGGCGTCCGAGCCTGGCTTGCCGAGGAGCCGAGGGTGCGCGTCAGACACACCGGCGAGACCATGGCGGACCTGCGCTCCGGCGTGGCGGACGTCCTGATCGTGGACCTCAACCTCAACGGGCGACTCGTGCTCCCGGACATCGGCGCGCTCGCCGCGGCCGGTCAACGGGTCGTCGCCTTCTCGCAGTTCACCGACGAATCGCTGGTGATGGACGTGCTGGACATGGGTGCCAGCGGATTCGTCGCCAAGAGCGAGGGACAGGCGCACCTGCTCCACGCGGTGCGCGCCGCCGCTGCCGACCGACCCTATGTGCCCCCTACGACGGCCGGTGTCCTGGTGTGCGACCGCAGCCCAGTGCGTCCCCAGCTGTCCCCCCAGGAACGGACGTCGCTTCTGTGGTGGTTCCAATCCATGTCCAAGGCGTCGGTGGCCCGCCGCATGGGCGTGTCCGTGCACACCGTGGACATGTACATCAAACGGGCCCGGGTCAAGTACGCCCAGGTCGGCCGGGCCGCACCGACGAAGGCGGACATGCTGGCCCGCGCGATCGAGGACGGCCTGGTCACCCCCGGCGAGGTCGCGAACTCCGTCCGGCGGACGCCGCCGTCGACGTGATCACCGCCCGCCGCCGGCTACTCGGCGCGGGAGAAGTGGCGCGCCGCGAGCGCCAGGGCGGCGAGGCCGAGGGCGCACATCACCATCAGCTCGACCACGAGCGGTGGTGCCCAGCCGCCCCAGTCGGGCCCGGGCGGGAGCGCGCCGCTCGGCGCGCCCCAGGCCACGGTCTGCCGCAGCGCGTCCACCGCGTAGGTCAGCGGGTTGACGTGTGTCAGCGCGGCGAGCCACCACGGCAGTCCGGCCACCGAGAACAGCGCGCCCGACAGGAAGAACAGCGGCAGCATGGCCACGCCGAGCGCGGACTGGAACGTCTCGATCCGGGTGATGCAGACGGCCGCCAGGGTCACGAACGCGGTCAGGGTGAACGCCACCAGCGCCAGCTCCCCCAGCAACGCGAGCAGTAGTAGTGGGTCGTAGGGCAGGCCGGCGAAGCCGGCGAAGGCGAGTAGCAGTCCGCCCTGCGCGGTCGCCGTCGCCGCGCTGCCCAGGCACTTGCCGACCAGAATGGTGCCCCGCCGAACCGGCGCGACCAGCACGGCGCGCAGCAGCCCCGTCTCGCGGTCGCGGACGATGGACATCCCGGCGTTCAGCGCGGGCATCTGCACGGCCATCAACAGGATCCCGGGGTAGACGTACGTCAGATAGTCCCCGGTACCGGACGCTGACCCGACCATGCCGCTCAACCCGGTCCCGAGCACCACGAAGTAGAGCAGGGGATTCAGCAGCGTCAGTCCCGTCTGGACGGGACTCGCGACCAGCCGGGTCATCTCCCGTCGGCACAGCGCCAGCAGCGCCGCCAGCTCGGCGGCGCGCCGGCCGGTCGGCCGCGTCGTGAGCCGGCCGGGGCGCTCCGCGGTGGACTCCAGCACGTCGGCTCCCTTTCCTCTTCCTCTTCCTCTTACGGATTCCGCATGGAACGGCCGGTGTGGTGCAGGAAGACGTCGTCCAGGCTCGGCCTCGTGACCGTCACCGATGTGATGCCCGAGGTGAGTTGGGCACACAGCCGCGGTACCCAACGCGCCCCGTCCGCCGTCCTGACCCGCACGCCGTCCGGACCGACCTCGGCGTCCAGACCGAACAGCTCGCGGATGGACCGGGCCGCTTCCCGGTCGTCGCCCGTCCGCAGGCGCACGACGTCGGCGCCGATCGCCGACTTGAGCTCGTGCGGCGTCCCCTGCGCGACGAGGCGGCCGTGGTCCATCACGGCGATCCGGTCGCAGTGTTCGGCCTCCTCCAGGTAGTGAGTGGTCAGGAAGACGGTGACCCCGTCCTGCCGACCGAGCTCGTGCAGCTTCTGCCAGACCTGGGCCCGGCTCTGCGGGTCGAGTCCGGTCGTCGGCTCGTCGAGGAACAGCACCCGCGGCCGGTGCATCAGGGCCCGGGCCACCTCCAGCCGGCGCCGCATGCCGCCGGAGTAGGTGCCCACCGGCGCGTCGCGCCGGTCGGTCAGCCCCACCATCTCCAGCAGAACCCGCGCCTGAGCGTGCACGTCGCGCCGGGGCATCCCGTACAGGCGGGCGTGGAAACTGAGGTTCTGCCACCCCGTCAGCTGCTGGTCGGCGGTCGGATCCTGGAAGACGACGCCGATCCTGCGCCTGACCTCGTCCGGCCGGCGCGCGACATCGATCCCGGCCACGGCCGCCTGTCCCGCGCTCGGGCGCAGCAGGGTGGACAGCATGCCGATGGTGGAGGACTTGCCGGCGCCGTTGGGGCCGAGGAAGCCGAAGTTCTCCCCCTCGGCGACCGTCAGGTCCAGGCCGTGCACCGCCACGGCGTCGCCGTAGACGCGCCGCAGGCCGCGCGTGTGGATCGCCGCGTCGGGCCGGTCGACGTTCATCGGCGGGGCGGCACGGACATGATGACGTGGAAGGCACGAACGTGGCCGGCGTCCTCGCCGACGGGCTCGCCGTCCACGGCCACCCAGGCATGTGCCGCGAAGGGCTCGGTGACCACACCGGTGCACCACTGGGGCCAGGTGCCGCCCAGCCGGCACAACAGCGCGGTGGCGATGGACCGTTGCAGGCAGCGCGGGCCCGCGCAGGCCAGGCTCACGTACACCACCGCGTTGCGCGCCCGCAGCGCCTGTGGCGCGCTCGCGGGGCGCGCGCCCCGGCTCGCGAACGCCAGTACCCGGCGCAGCCTGGCCGGCGGCAGCAGAGTCAGCAGGCGCGCCATGCCCGCGGCGAGCCGGGCCGGCGGGCGTAGGCGCCACGGCGGTGCGCTGGCCGACTCGAGGCGCAGGGTCGCGCCGCTCACGGGTGGATCACCTTGGCCATGCGCAGGGCCTCGAGCAGGCCGTCCACGTGGTCGGTGGCCTGGTGGGGGGCGTCGGGGAAGCGCCGCAGCAGCGTCCGGGCGGCCTCCTCAGGCGACTCACCGTCCAGCAGGCAGCGCAGCACCACGGATCCGGTGCGATTCAGCATCCAGTAACGGCCGTTGCGTTCGTCGAGCAACACCGTGCCGTTCTCGGTGTCGGCGACGGACACCCCGGGCGCCAGGGCGAAGGTCATCGTGCCTCCTTACGTGGTTCGGGACGTGGGGGTCGCGGCGGTCGTGCCCGCGGGGGACACCGCCCGCAGCCACAACTCGCAGGCGAGGGTGGGATCGAAGGGCATCAGTGGCCGGGTGTCGGCATGGGTGCCGATGAGCACGCGGCGCAGCGCCGCCGCGTCGATCAGGCCCATCCGGGCCAGGAGCGTGTCCCCGGCGAAGTCGAGCAGTTCGCCGCGGCGCCGGCGCAGTCCGGCGTACAGGGTGGGACTGGCGTCGTCCTTGCCGGTCCGGTGCAGGATCCCGGCCGGCACCACACCGTCGAGCGCCCGCGCGAGCACGGGCTTGAGCCGCTCCGGGGCCACGCGATCGGCCAGGCGCACGGAGAGCACGGCCTCCAGCACCCGGTCGTCGGTGTACGGAGCGTGGAAGGTGACGCCCGCGTGCGCGCCGATGCGTGAGTTGCGGCGCATGGCCGAGCCGTTGACCCGATTGATCCAGATCATCTCGTGTTGGACCGGGAGCGCGGCCAGCGGTTCGGGGCCGGCGGCGACGGCCTCGCGCAGCAGACGACGGACGGTCGCCGCGGCGTCCGGGGTGATCCAGGGCGGGAGCTTCGGCGAGATCTCCCAGTACGCGCCCGAGCCCCAGGCCCGTTCCGCGGCGAGCCCGTCCACCTGGGTGGACAGCCAACGCGGATAGGACGGCGCGGACGCCAGCGTGCGCATCGTCGTGGCCAGGGACCAGCGGCGCCTGGAGCGCAGCGCGCGCACATGCGGCAACGCCGCCGACGGCGCGCGCCGGATCAGCCCGTGCAGGCACATCACACCCGGGAGGAACAACTCGTCGCCTCCGACGCCCTGGAGATGACGGCGCGCGCCCCAGGAGGAGACGAGGGCGGCCTGGTGCTCGACGGTGGCCCGGGCCCGGACGAACATCAGCGGGCCCTCCCGGTCGTGCGGGGTGTGAGCGAACGGCGCGTACCAGTCCGGTGTCTCCGCCGGCGGCACCACCACGTGGTCGGCCCGCGGCAGTTCGGCCGCCGCCCGGCGCGCCCAGGCCAGATCCTCACCGCGTCCGCCGTGCGCCTCGTAGTGCAGCGTCACCAGGGGCGCGCCGCCGGACGCGTCGGCGACGAAGCAGAGACTCGTCGAGTCGAGACCGCCGGACAGGTCGGCGCTCACCACGGGTTGGCCCGCGGAGCGCGCCGCCACGGCGTCGAACAGCGCCTCGCGGACGAAGGCGCCGTCGCCCAACGGGCGTTCGGGCGCGGGCGGCGTCCACCAACGCCGGGTGCGCCCGACGCCGTTCCGATCGATCTCCAGGCAGTGTCCGATGCGGGGGCTGCGCACCCCGCGCCACACCGAACGCTCGCTGAGCGGCCAGGGAGGCCCGAACGGAGACAGGAGTTCGAGCGCGACCCGCTCCTCGTCGACGCCCGCGCCGACGCGGTCGGCCAGCGTCTCCGGGCGGTCGGCCGCCATCGTCACGCCGGCGACCGTGGTGTGGAAGACCTGGCACGCGGTGGACAGCGTGCCCTGGACGCGGACGTCGCCGTCGAGCGACGCGACGAGGTGGAAGCTGCCGGCAGCCAGGCGGGCGAGGTCGTCCAGGTCCGCCAGGGTGCGGACCCGGCCCAACCGGGCGGCCAGGGCGTCCGGTCGCACGGATGCGCAGCCGAGCAGGACAACGCGCCGCGGGCCGGCGGAGACGGACACGATCTCGTCGTCCCGCCAGTCGCCCACGAGCCAGGGCCGACCGGAATGGTGCTCGATCACCCTGGGGCGCGGCAACCCGGGGGTCGGGGCCAGCGCGAGAGCCTCAGCGCCGGCCGGATGGTCGGGCAGTACCACGAACTCCATGCGTATCCTCCACCGAAGTGCCAGAGTGGAGTGGCCCGACCGGCATGTGGCGTCGGTCGGGCCACTCTCATGCTGGAGCGAAGGGCGCGGTACGGCGGGGGCGTCGGACTGCCACCCCGGCGGTACCACCCGTTTCGCTCAGCCCCGCGGGCCTACGGGTGGCTCAGAACCACCAGGCGCCCCACGGGCTGTCGAGCCAGTAGCCCCGCGACGTGAGCTGGGTGAGTTCGGCGAAGTCGCCGACCTCGATCAGGGCGGGAACCTCGTACGCGCTTTCGTTGGCCACGAAAGCCACCTCCTTGGGTGAGTGCGCCCGGGCATCCCGGGCGCTGGATGACGGTCAGGCGGGATGGCCCCGGTTCGTTCACCCGGGCCGTCCGCCAGGGACAACGCTATGGACGGGGCCGTCCCCGCGCACGACCCCTGTTCGGGGAACACGCCCTGGGGAGGGGGTGGTTGCCCGCCCAGCCGGGGGGCGGCCGTCCGCGAGGACGCCGTGGATCGGAACGCGATCGACTTCCCAGTCCACGGAACAGCGGCTCTCGCAGAGTCAGAGCGGAGGCGACATCGTTTCCGCCGCTGGCCCAGCACCTGGAGACGATCATTTCTGCGCACTACCGGAACACGAAGCGCCCCAGCTACAAGGAGATCGCGAAAGAGATCGAACAGGTAACCGGTAGTTCCTTCTCCAACACATACCTGAGGGAGTTGGCGACCGGCCGCAAGCAGAACATCACGGCCGACCCGACGCACACCTTGAGGCCGTCCTCGCGGTGATGGACGCCCTCTCCGACAAGCCGATTGGTGACGACCGGCCAACCGAAGCCGTCCAGGGCGCGCCGCCAACTCATTGGGGCTGGACTCGACTTCGGCATGACTTCTTCGCGGTCCACCTGGCACCAAGCGAAGCAGGGAAAGGCTGACGTGAGTGGTTACGTCTTCCGTCGATGCTCTCTTCGAGAAGGAGAAGCGGAGCAGCGGATGACGACCACCGGGGAACACGTCCGCTTGGGGGCACGCTGCCGGAAGATCCTCGACGACCTGAACGTCCCGCGATCCAGCTCCCTGGAAGCCCTCGTGAAGTGGATAGAGGCTCTGCGGGGCCGGCCGTTGATCCTCAAGGAACTGCCGCAGCAGGCCGCCAGTGCCGGGGCGTGCGGTCTGTGGCTGGGCACCGATACCGCGGACTTCGTCTTCTACGAGGCGCGGACCGCTCCGTCGCACCGTGAGCACATCATCCGGCACGAACTCGGCCACATGCCGGCCGAGCATCACGCTCCGCGCGACGACGAGGACGGCGTCGGCAGTGGGGTGGAGAACCTTCTGACCGGTCTCGAGCCCCGTCTGATCAAGCGGAGTCGGGATGAGGGTCGATGACCTTCCCGGTCAGAGCACTGGCCAAGCGCCCCTACGACCTCCGCCATGCGGCCGTGTCCCGGTGGCTCAGTTCCGGCGTGGACCCGCAGACGGTCGCGAAGCGCGCCGGCCACAGCGTGGCTGTGCTCTTCCGGGCGTACGGGAAGTTCATCGACGACAACGACGACTTGGGTACACCATAGTGCCGCGGCCTACGACGCCTGGACTCCGAGACCGGGCGTCGGGCTCCTGGCGGCCACCCCCGGCCCTCGCCGGTCAACCGGTCCTGGGGCGGGCAAGCCCGAGGTCGTAGGCGAAGATCACGGCCTGGATGCGGTCGCGGGCGCCGATCTTGGCCAGGATTCTCCGGACGTGGCTCTTGACGGTGGACTCGGCCAGGACGAAGTGGGCGGCGATCTCGGTGTTGGTCCAGCCCTTCCCGACGGCCACGAGGATCTCGCGCTCCCGGTCGGTGAGGGCCTTCAGTCTCGCTTCCTGAACCGCGGCCTCGACGGGCCGCGGAACGTGCTGCGCGTACTCGTCCAGGAGGCGGCGGGTGAGTGCGGGGGCGATCACGGCGTCGCCCGCGGCGACGGCCCGGATGCCGGCGAGGAGTTCCTCGGGACGCGCGTCCTTCAGGAGGAAGCCGCTGGCGCCCGCCCGGAGGGCGGCATGCACGTATTCGTCGAGGTCGAAGGTGGTCAGCACGAGAACACGGGAGCGGTCGCCGGCGTCGACGATGCGGCGGGTGGCCTCGATGCCGTCCATGCCGGGCATGCGGACGTCCATGAGCACGACGTCGGGACGTAGTTCCGCTGCCAGGCGGACGGCCTCGGCGCCGTGCGCGGCCTCCCCGAGCACGGCGATCTCGGGGACGGACTCCAACAGCATGCGGAACGCGTAGCGCTGGAGCTGGTGGTCGTCCACGATGAGCACGGTGGTCACTGGACACCACCCTGAGGGGTGAGGTCGAGGATGACCTCCACGTTCCAGCCGCCGGCGGTCGCGGGTCCCGCGTGGACGATCCCGCCGTAGAGTGCCGCTCGTTCCCGCATGCCCACCAGGCCGTGTCCTTCCTCGTCAGGCGGTGTGGTCGGGCCCGGCGAGCCGGTGTCCCGCACCCGGATCTCCAGCCGGGTGTCCTCCACGGCGATCGACAGGCTCACCCGGGTGTCGGCACCAGCGTGCTTGAGCGTGTTGGTGAGGGCCTCCTGGACGATGCGGTAGGCCGTCAACTGCACCCCTCTGTCCAGGGTGTCCATGTCGCCGACGGTACGGTAGACGACCTCAGGACCGGCGGCCCGCACACCGGCACACAACAGGTCGATGTCCGCGATCCCGGGCTGTGGACTGAGCATGGCCCCGGACGTCGGGGTGTCCGCCGCCTCGCGCAGCACGCCGAGCACCCTGCGCAGTTCGCCGAGGGCCTGCCGGCCGGTGTCTCCGATCAGGTTCAGCGCCTCCTTGCCGCGTTCCGGGGTCGCGCCGGTGGCGTACGCCCCCGCGTCGGCGAGGGAGACGATGACGGCCAGGTTGTGCCCGACGATGTCGTGCATCTCGCGGGCGACCCGGGCTCGTTCGGTCGCGGTCGCCAGCCTGCTGCGCTGGTCGCGCTCGATCTCCAGCTGGGCCGCCCGCTCCCGGAGCCCGGCGAGCTGGGCCCGGCGAATCCTGATCACCAGGCCGAGCGCGAAGGCCGCGGTCGCCGTGGACAACAGGAAGAACAGCGCCCCCCAGACGGACACGGACGGGGACACCCGGAGCGCCACCAGCACTATCGCGCCCGCCATGACGGCGCAGGCCCAGGGCAGCTGCGGCAGCCGTCCGTGCAGGGCCACGCTGTACAGGGCGACGAAGAGGGCGACGTCCGCGTACAGTACGACGTCGAGTGACCACTGGAGCAGGAACACGGCCGTGATGACGCCGAAGGCGACCAGCGGTTTCCGCCGCCGCCACAGGAGAGGCAGCACGAGACCTGCCTGTAGCGCCAGCGTCGCCGCCAGCGGCGGCTCGATGAGTGTGAGCCGCAGCTCGTCCGGGCCGTCGTCCCCCGAGCCCTCGGGCGCCAGGTCCGGCAGGCAGAACAGCACGACGGTCAGCACGACCAGCGTGGTGTCCAGCACCCACGGGCGGGCCCGGTCCGCCCGCCGCAACCGTTGTCCGACGCGGTTCAGCCGGGCGACCAACGGGCCCATGCCGCCGGCGTCGTCGATGCTCACGGATGTCACCTGTCTGTGGCCCGGGCGGGTCAGGCGTCGCTGCGCACGAGCCGGTACGCCGCGCCCGCCAGCACGAGGACCGTCCAGGCGAGGAACACCGCCAGGCCGGCCCCGGGGGACAGGGTAGAGGCGTCGTGTGTCAGGGCGAACATGGACTCCCCCGCGGTGCTCGGCAGGTAGGGGCTGATGTTGTCCCGCCAGGAGCCGGGCAGGAGCTGGACCAGCCCGGGAGCCAGGATCAAGACGCCGACCAGCACCGATATGCCGCCCGCCACTGACCGCAGCAGCGCGCCAAGACCCGTGCTGATCACCCCGATCAGGCCGAGGTAGAGCCCGGCCCCCAGCAGGCTCCGCGCGACACCCGCGTCCGACAGGCTCTGGGCCACCGAAGTGCCCGAAAGGATCCCGCCGCCGACCAGGAAGGCCACGAACGCGCCGACCGTGCCGACCAGGAGGCCCACCAGACCGTACAGCGCCGCCTTGGACCACAGCACCGGCAGCCTGCGCGGCACCGCCACGAGTGTCGAGCGGATCATGCCGGTCGAGTACTCGCCCGCCGTCACCAGCACGCCGAGGACACCGAGGGCCAGCTGCGCGAAGGGCACCCCGAACAGGGCCAGGTCCACGGCCGTGGCACCCTCGAAGTCGTCATCCAGATCATTCAGGCCGCCGGACTCGAACTGCCAGGCGGCGATCAGCCCGAAGGCCAGCAGGAACGACAGGCCGAGGGTCAGCGTGATCCACGTCGAGCGCAGGGACCACAGCTTGGCCCATTCCGAGCGCAGCACGCGCCGCCCGGTCACCCGGTAGCGGGGGCCAGACGGAGCGGACGGCTCCGGCCGGGGCTCGACGGTCGCGGTGAGAGTGCTCATGCCACCCTCCCGGGGGCGTCGTCGCGGGTCGTGGTTCCGTGGTACTCCACCGCGTCCCTGGTCAGGTTCATGAACGCCTCCTCCAACGACGCCGTCCGCGCGCTCAGCTCGAACAGCGGGATTCCGTGCTCCGCCGCCGTCAGACCGATCTCGCGGGTGGTGAGCCCGGTGACGTGCAGTTCCTCGGAGCCGACCTGTCCTGTGATGTCGACACCCGGCACCGCCAGAACGTCCCGCAACCGCGCCGGGTCCGGCGTCGCCACCTTCACCGTGCCGCCGCCCGCCTCGCGGACCAGGTCCCGCACGGTCGTGTCGGCCAGCAGCCGGCCGCGTCCCACAATGATCAGGTGGTCGGCCACCAGCGCCATCTCACTCATCAGATGCGAGGAGACGAACACCGTCCGCCCCTCAGCCGCGAGCCCCGTCAGCAGGTTGCGGATCCACAGCACGCCCTCCGGATCGAGGCCGTTGACCGGCTCGTCCAACATCACCGTCTGCGGATCGCCGAGCAGTGCCGCCGCGATGCCGAGCCGCTGCCCCATGCCGAGCGAGAAGGCCCCGGCCCGCTTCCTCGCCACACTGCCGAGACCCGCGAGGTCGATGACCTCGTCGACGCGGCCGCGGGGGATCCCGTGCGTCAGCGCGAGCGCCCAGAGGTGGTTGTACGCCGAGCGGCCCGGGTGGATCGATTTCGCCTCCAGGAGCGCGCCGACCTCCTGGAGCGGCGCCCGGTGCCCGGCGTAGGGCCGGCCGTTCACCGTCACGGAGCCGCTCGTGGGGGCGTCAAGACCGACGATCATGCGCATCGTGGTGGACTTCCCCGCGCCGTTGGGCCCCAGGAAACCGGTCACGGTGCCCGGCCTCACGGTGAAGCCAAGCCGGTCGACCGCGGTCTTCTCCCCGTACCTCTTGGTCAGTTGCCGTGCCTCGATCATTCGCGTCCCCTTCCGCTGCCTCGAGCGCCCGACGGGCGCCTCACCGGCAACGCTAGGGACCGAACGGGCCCGATCCGGTCGTACCGGGGGCTGAACCGCGGGGTGGACGTCGTACCGGGGTACGACGCCGGGGCATGCCGCCACCGGCTCCGCCGGCCCGCCCGCCGTTCCGCGGCCGACGGTGCGGAGCGACACCGCGGATCAGCGCCCGCGACTGCTCGGCCGTGTGGTCAACGGCCCGGGGGTCGCGCTTGCTACGGCACATGGCGACGGCGCCCTCGACCGCGACGACGAGAGGCGCGGCCTTGGGCCACCTGCTCGGGATCAGGTTCTCGGTGATCAGGGCAAGCACGGCCGCAGTCTGGTGGCGTTCTCCGGCTGCATGTACTGCGCAGCGACTCGCCCAGCCGAACTGCTCGAACTGCGGCCGAATCAGTGTTACCTCCCACGCCGCGGATTCGGCTACCCGCGGCTCCAGAAGACCGACCACGGTCCGGACGAGGTTGGACGGACCCGCAAAGGTCGCACGCATCGTGCCCGTCCCGCCCGTGCTCGTGGCCATACCGCGCTAACACATCAAGGCGTACGGCACCGCGCCTGACGGCCGCCTCTTCCGCACCCTGCGCGACGGACTGCTCCACGAGAGCGGCTACGGCCGGATCCGGGCCCCGCCCGGGAAGCCGTCCTGAGCCCAGCCGAGCTGGACTCGGCGCTCGCCAAGCGCCCCTACGACCTCCGCCACGCCTGCGTCTCGACCTGGCTCAGCGCTGGCGTGGCCCCACAGACCGCAGCCAAGGCGCCGGCCACAGCGTCACCGTGCTGCTCCGCGTCTGCAGGAGGTTCGTCAAGGACACCGACGACGCCGAGAACGCCAAGATCGCCGCCCGACTCGCAGCCTGAGAGCGGGCGATCAGCCCTCCGTTTCTGTCGACACGTACCCCACACGCGCTGGTCAGCACGCCAGTCGGCCGCCACCCGCGAGGCGACGACCGACAGCCAGGCGGCCGGGTTACGGATCCTCGCCCGGGCCGGATCGGCACCGGCGGCCAGCAACTTCACCCTGACCTGTTGGAGCGCGTCCTCCAGGTCGTCCCGGGCACGAAGAACGTCTTCGGCGTGCGGTCCGAGGGGAAGGACCGGCCGGACCCCGATCATCTGGAACAACGCCGCCCAACGGGTCATAGGCAGCCATCGCCGCAAATCAAGATCTACTACTGGTGGTCGTTCGGCGTACCTGGGTAAGCCCCACGTTGGACCGGTCACGCGGCACTACCAAGAGGCGTGCGGCGGGCAACGAACGATTCGGTGGCGAACAGGACGCCGAGGGCGGTGACGACGGCGGTGACGTGGACGCCTTGTGCGTGTCGACGCCGAGTACCACTTCGTCAGCGTCGGCGAGCTGGGCGAATTCGACGGATTTCGACAGGTTGGGCATGCTGGCCACGGCTGTTGAGATCGGTCGTCAACCCGGCGTGGGGCCTGCCACAAGATTGGGCTCTGCGGCGCGAATCTCCTGCTCGGTCATCAGCGTGTGGTCGGGCCGAATGTCCGCCAGCTGCAGCGCGAGTTCGAGATGAGGTCGACCGCGGGCTGACTCAGGTCCTCCGCCCGAGACTGCCCACCAGACCGCCGTTCCCGTCGTCGGCGTAGCAGCGGTGCCCGATGATGGCGGCCAGGACCCGGTTTCGGGTGCCGAGCTTGTCGTAGATGGAGCTCAGATAGTCCTTGACCGTGGCCGGGCTGATCACGAGCGCCCTGCCGATCTGGCTGTTGGAAAGCCCTTTGGCAAGCAGGTGGAGCACCTGGCGCTCGCGCTCGGTGAGCGAGAAGGCTGCGGCTTCCGCGCGCTCGTTGGCGTGCCCGAGCGGCAGGACGCCGATGACGCTCCGGTAGAGGTCGCCGGCCAGCACGCTGTCCCCGTTGGCAAGCAGCCGTACCGCGTCGATCAGGTTCCCCGGCGCCACCGTGCTGTGCAGCACCCCGGCGGCCCCCGCCCTGAGGGCCGCCACATCGGATGCCGAGTTCCAGGCTCCGACCAGCAGGAGCGTCCGGGGACCCGAGGGAAGCGCGATCAGCTCGGATAACTGGCGCAGCACCGGGTCGGACACCTCAGGACAGGAGATCAGTACCACGCGCGGGATGTGAAGGCGCGCTATGCCGACGGCCTGCGCACGGGTGCAGACCAACGGAGCGGCGAATCCGGCGACGCCGACGAGCGTCTGCTGGACACCCACTCTGATGAGCTGTTCGTCACTGGCGATCAATGTTCGGACCATCGGTCAGCCCCCCCAAGAAAGTCCCCGACGAGGATCCCCCAACGTGGCGGTGGACGCGACTCCCCGTTGATCGCCGCCCGGCCGATGTCGAGGATGCATCTCCGTTCCGGCCGAACGCAACGTCCGGCAGCTGTCCGGGACAGCCCACCGCTGTCCCGGACAGCAGTTCCCGCCACGGGGGGCTCGCGAATGACCGGGCCCAAGGTTTCCCCAATGTTGGTCCAACGCCGGTCCGCCAGGCTCACCGCAGAGCCTTCCTCCGGCCGACGACCGGCCGGGCGTGGCTCGTGCGCTGGTCCCCTGGACTGGCCGGATCTCGGGACGAGTCGTGAGGAGTGGTTGTGGTGGGTGACGACGCCCCCGTGGTGGAGCGGGTCGTGGAAAGCCAGCTGGCGGCCTTCAACCGGCAGGCGCTTGACGAGTTCATGGAATGCTACGCGGAATCCGTGGAGCTGCGGATCGACGGAGTGGTGGCCGCGTCGGGGAAGGAGGCGCTACGGGAGATCTACGCGCGGCAGTTCTCCGTGGCCCCGGTGCGGGCGGACGTCGTGCTGCGGATCCGGCAGGCCGAGTGGATCGCCGACCACGAGCTGATCGAGGGCGCCGCCGGCGGACCGACGATGTCCGTCCTCGCGCTCTACCGGGTGCGGGACGGGCTGATCGACCAGGTGCAGTTCTTCGGCCAGCGGGTGACGGAGTGATGGCGACGTCGACGTCCGCCCGGATCTCGCTGTTCTTCCCCGTCATGCCGCTGCGGCCCCAGCCCGTCGTCAACTTCGCGGAGCTGGTGCGCGACCGAGGGCTGGCCCGGCTCTGGATGGGGCAGAGCCTGTCCTACGACACCCACCACCTGTTCGCGTACCTCGCCGGTCGGGGGCTCCGCGTCCCCGTGGGCACTGCGGTGTCGGTGATGCCGCTACGGCATCCGCTCGAGGCGGCGATGGAAGCCCGATCGTTGGCGTTGCTCAGCGGGCAGCGGGTGGTCGTCGGCTTCGGCTACGGCAGCGCGGACATGGTCGCCCTGCTGCGCGGCTCCCGGTACGAAAGTCCGCTCACGGCGACCCGCGAGTACGTGTCGATGGTCCGCGCGCTGGTGAACGGTGAACTGGTCAGAGAAACCGGGAGGTACCACCACGTGGAGGGCATGCTTCCGCCAATGCCCTCAGGGCACCCCGGAATCGAGGTTGGAGCCGGCGTGCTGCGCCCCGGCATGGCACGGGTGGCCGGGGAGACGGCCGATGTTGCCATCACCTGGCTCACGCCGCTTCCGCACATCCAGGACGTCCTGGCACCCGCGATGCGGGAGGGGGCGAACAGCCGGCGACGCGCCGCCCCCCGGGTCGTCTCGATCGTGCACTTCGCCGTAGAGCGCCCGGGCCGCGACCCACGCGAGCTGGTGCTGACGGCCAACCGGGGGCATCTGAGTCTCCCGCACTACACGACCATGCTGCGCGGTGCCGGCGTCGAGGCCGATCCGTCGGATCCGGCAACCGGAGCGGCCGCCCTTGTGGACTCCGGCGTCTTCGTCTTCGGTACCGCTCAGGACGTCGCGTCACGCGTCGCCGAATATCTGCGCTCGGGCGTGGACGAGGTCGTGCTCTCTCCCGCGGGAGTTCTGATGCGGGAAGGCGTGAAGTCGGGGCTGGCCGATGTGGACGAGGTGGTCACCGAACTGGAGGACGCTGCCCTCTGACCCCTCTCCGACGGAATTGAATTGGCGCCCAAATGCGCGCCGAGTGAAATACACTCGGCCGCTTTGGCGTGCCATCAATTCCTTCGTTCCGGCCTTTTTCAATATCTCCCAAAAGGGCTTGCGGGTCGGCGAAGTGATGGCTATAAAAGTGATTGGGGGGCGTTCCGAAAATGCGCCACCAACCGTCAGGAAACGAAAGGAAGAATCATGAACACCGATTCGCTCTTCGAGGGCTACACGAGCTACACCGACGCGGGGGAGCTGGCCGCCAGCGTCGAGGCCGAGGAGGCGCCGGCGACGATCGCGCTCACCGTCGGCACCGCGATCCTCACCTTCCAGATCGGCTGCTGACCGCGCGTCGGCGGCTATCACGCTGAGGCGCCGGGGCTGTCGGCTCCGGCGCCGAGGACGGGGGCGCGGCCTCTCGCCGCGCCCCCGTACCACTTGGCTCACATCGGATGGCGCACCCGTGGGAAGCGATCGATGAACGCGATACACCGAATGACTCTCGACAACGGCCTCACCGTGCTTCTCGCCCCACGGACGGCCGCGCCGGCCGTGGCCGTCAGCGTCCACTACGACGTCGGATTCCGCTCGGAACCCGAGGGGCGCGGTGGATTCGCCCATCTCTTCGAGCACCTCATGTTCCAGGGCAGCGCACGGCACCCCAAGCTGCACCACTGGCGCTACGTGCAGGGCCTCGGCGGCGTCGTCAACGGGTCGACCCACCAGGACTACACGGACTACTACCAGGTGCTGCCGCGGGAGGGGCTGGCGCGCGTCCTCGCGATGGAGGCCGACCGGATGGCCGCGCTGTTGATCTCCGAGGAGAACCTCGACAACCAGCGGACCGTCGTGCAGGAGGAGATCCGCCTCAACATCCTCAACCGGGCGTACGGCGGATTTCCCTGGATCCCGCTGCCGGCCCTGCTGTACCGCACGTACCCCAACGCGCACAACGGCTACGGGGACTTCGAGGACCTGGAGGCCGCGACGGTCGAGGAGGCCGACGCGTTCTACCGCACCTACTACGTGCCGTCCAACGCCGTGCTCACGGTCGGCGGGGACTTCGACGTCGACCGAACCCTCGCCCTCGTCGACGACTGCTTCGGTGGCCTACCCCGACGGCCCAAACCCCAGCTCCCAGCCCTGCGCGAGCCGCCGCCGCGGTACACGGTCGACGCCGACCGGGAGGACCGGCACGCGCCGATGCCCGCACTGGCCCTCGGCTACCAGCTGCCGGACGCGGTCACCAAACCGGACGACTACCTCGCCCACATGGTGCTGTGGGAGACGCTCGCCGGGGGCACCGCGTCGCCCCTGTACACCCGACTTGTCCGAGACCGGAACCTGGCCGTCGGACTCTCCGGAGGCTGCGGTCTGTTCGGCCCACTCGACGCCCGCGCCCCCGACACCCTCGCCATGGTCGTCACCTACCACCGGGACGCCGACCCGGACGCCGTCCTCACAGAGGTGGACCGGGAGCTGGCCCGGTTGGGCGAGCCGCACACCGCTCGCGACCTCGCACCGCTGGCGAGGCGCCGACTCGCTGCCAGGACCGGCCGGCGCACCGCCGACCTGCTGGCCCACACCAGGGCCCTGGGCACCTGTCAGCTCCTCCACGGCCGGGCTGCCCTCGTGGACGAACTGCCCGAGCGGGTCGAGGCGGTGCCCGCCGACGCCGTCGCCCGCGTGGCCAGGCAACTCCTCACCAGCACCCGGGCCGTGCTGCGGCTGACCCCCGCCCCCGCCCCGCTGGCCGCAGGCCAGCCAGCGACAAGGACCGCGCCGACGCCATGAACGATCACCCTCTTCTCGACACCGACCTGCCCAACGGGCTGCGCCTGCTGGTGGTCCCCGACCGAACCGTGCCCCTGGTGGAAATCCGCCTGAGCATCCCCTTCGCGGGCGCCGGCGAGGCGCACGCGGCCACCGCCCAGGTGTTGGGCGACGTCCTGCTGCGGCCCACCGACGCGGCACCCGAGACGCGTTCCACCGCGTGGCGGGTGGCCGAGTTGGACTGCGGCCGGGACATGGACCGGCTCGGCGTGTTCGGCTACGCCCCCACCGCATCGCTCCGGCCGGTGCTCCGCGGTCTCGCGGCCTGTCTGGCGGAGCCCCGCTACCCCGACGCCTGGCTCGGCCAGGCTCGCCGACGGCTCGCGGCCCAGGTGGGCATCGGGCGCGGCGACGCCCGCTGGATGGCGTTGGCCACCGCGCTGCGTCGGCGCCACGCTGCGGGCGCGACGCCCTGCGACATCCCCACGCCGGAAGCGCTGGCGGCCGTCGAGCCGGCGGCGGTCAGGGCTTTGCACCGGTCCCGGATCGTGCCGCGCGGCGCGACTCTGGTCCTCGTCGGGGACGTCGGGCTGGCGGAGGCCGCCGCGCTGGTCGAGGAGGCGTGCGCGGAGTGGCGGGGGGCGGGCGAGCCGAACGCCCTCGTTCCCCTGCTCCCGCCGGCCGCTCATGAGCTGGCGCTCCTACACCGACCGCGGTCTGCCCAGGCCGAACTGCTGATGACCGGCCAGGCCCCGCCCAGGGCCCACGAACTGCGGCCGGCGTTCGACATCGCCAACGCCGTGTTCGGCGGGGGCGTCGCCTCGCGGCTGAGCCGGAACGTCAGGGAGGCCAAGGGTTACGCCTACCTGGCGGGTTCCGCTGTGGAACCACTGGTCGACACACCGACTGTCATGGTGCGGCTCGCCGTCGGCGAGCGACACGTGGCGGCGGCGCTGCGCGAGACCCGCAGGGAGCTCGCCGCCCTGGCCGAGTCACCACTCGACCGCGACGAGTCCGACTCGGCGAAACGGCTCCTCGCGGGCCGCCTCGCGCTCTCCCGAGTCTCCCCTTCCGCCCACGCGACGTTCCTGGCCAACCTGATCGCCGAGGGCGTCGGTCCTCGGTGGACCAGCTCCTATCCGGAGCGCCTGGCGGCGGTCGGCCGCGCGGAGAGCCTCAGGGCGGTCAGGACGTACCTGTCCCTGGACGCGCTCGACACCGTCGTCGTGGGCGACGCCGACGCGTTGGCCGGGCCGCTCGGGGAGATCGAGGGCCTGCGGGTCCGGCGGTACGAACGGCTCGACGAGGTCACGGCCGCCCCCGCCGAACGCTCGGTCGGCCAGGCACCGGGCCACCCGCCGACCCCGGTGCCGAGCGCGACACCCGACATCCGACACCATCAAGGAGAACCCGCATGACCATCGACCAGCGCACCGTACTGATCACCGGCGCCACCAGCGGACTGGGCAGCGACATCGCCGCGAGGCTGGCCGCGCGGGGCGCGACGCTGCTGCTGCACGGCCGTGACCCTGACCGGCTGCACGCCCTCTGCCAGGACCTGGGGGAGCGGGGCGCGACGGCGTACCCCTATGTTGCGGATCTCGCCGCCCTCGACGAGGTCCGGGACCTCGGCCGGCGCCTCGTCGCCGACTGGCCCCGGCTCGACGTCCTGGTCAACAACGCGGGCGTCGGACCGGGCAGTCCGGGAGCCACCCGCCAGCTCAACCGGGACGGACACGAGCTGCGGTTCGCCGTGAACTACCTGGCGCCCTATGCACTGACCCGCCAGCTGCTGCCCGCCCTCCGCCGGTCCGCCGCGGCCCGGGTGGTGAACGTGGGCTCCGCGGCGCAGGCCGATCTTGACCTCGACGACCTGATGATGGCCGGCGGCTACGACGGCTGGCTCGCGTACGGCCGAGCCAAACTGGCCCTGGCCTCCTTCAGCGTCGACCTCGCCGAGGAACTGGCGAGCGACGGGATCACCGTCAACTGCCTCCACCCCGCCGACCTCATGCCGACGCCGATGGTGCGGGAGACGGGCCTGCGGCCCATGTCCACCATCGAGCAGGGCACCGAGGCGGTCCTCCGGTTGGTCTGCGACCCCGTGGCGGAGACCGGCAGCGGTGCCTACCACCACGGACCGAACCGGGCTGAGCCACACGCCGACGTCCGGGACCCCGAGAAGCGCCGCCTCCTCCGGGAGGCCACGGAGCGGATCCTGGCGGGCCAGCCGGTATGAGCCGCGCCCCCGCCGACCCCACCGCCCGGCGGGGTCGGCGAGGTGGGCGGGCCACCCGGGGTCAGCAGGCGAGTGAGTCCGCCACCGGACCGCCCATGAGGATCTCCTGGTGCAGGCGCCGCAGCGTCGCACCGGGCGTGAGCCCCAGCTCGTCACCGAGGCGCCGGCTGAGGTTCTGGTAGTGCTCGAGCGCCTCTTTGGTCCGGCCTAACCGGTAAAGCGCGAGCATGAGTTGAGCGCCCAAACGTTCGTCGAACGGCCGGGACGAGTCCTGCGTCACGAGCCGCGGCAGCAGCTCCGCCTCGCGCCCCTGCCGCAACAGGACCTCGTTGAGGCCCATCTCGGCGGACTGCCGCTCGATCGTGACGAGTTCCCTCAACCGGCCGAACCATGGTGTGTCGGGCTCCGCGAAGGCCTCCCCGCGCCACAGGCGCAACGCCTCCGACAACAGCTGCGCGGGGTCCTCCCTGCCCCCGACGTGCGCACGGGTGACGAGTTCGCGGAACCGGTGGACGTCGATCGCGGCGGCATCCACCTCAGCGACGTGCCCACCATCGCGGCGTACCACACCGAGATGCCCGGCAGGCAACGTTGTGCGCAGCCGGGACAGGTAGCTGTAGAGCGTCTTGTCGGCACGCCGCGGTGGGTTCTCGCCCCATACCCGGCTGATCAGTTGACTGGACGGCACCGGATTGTTGGCGTCCATTAGAAGGGCCGCCAGAACATGGCGCTGTTTAGCATGGCCGATATTCACGAGATTCCCGTCCAGGCGGACTTCCACCGGTCCCAGCAGGCGGATTTCCAGCATGACTCAGCACCCCCGGTTCGCACTGCGCACCCTCGGAACCTTGGCACGGTAACCCGGCGGAATGTCTCCGAACACCCCTCCGTCCGGCGGGAGTCGACCCCTTCGAACAGCGGGGCCGACTACCACCTTTGGTAGGTGCCGAACCGCCGACAGTTCGGCCAGGATTCTGAAACGGCAGAATATTCCGCCGTCCGACCAACACACGAGGAGGTGAACCAGAATGGAGAGGAAGAAAGTCGCGCCACTACCGGTCGACCAGGTTCCCCAACTCAACGAGTTCCTGGGCCGGCTGGACCTCGGAAGGCTGGCCGACCACGGTACGTCCGCCCATCCAGGGCGCAACGACAACTGGGTCGGCACCACTTCGGCCGGCTTCGCGATCTTCGTCAAGCGACTGGTCGGCGAACCGGCCGACGTCGCGGCCCGCATGAGGCGCTCACGCTCCTTCCACGCCCTGGTCGAACGTGTCGGTACCCACGAGCTGCGCGCCCCGCGGCTGCTCGGAGCCGACGAGGCGACAGGCCTCGAGGTTTTCGCGCTGTTGGATGGCGCGAGTTCCGGCGCCGAACTGGCCGCCGACGACGTCTTCGGCGACACGCTCGCCCACCGCGCCGGGCGCTTGGTCGGGCTGCTGCACTCGTCCCCCACCGAGGGCGTGGTCCCCGAACTCGACCGTTCCCGGCTTCGGTTCCCCAGCCCCGAGCTGAACACCGCCCTGCCGCTCGACCTGTTCGTCTCCCTGACTGGCGCTGAACTCCACCTCTGGCGCATCGTCCACCAGGACCCGCAGCTGACCGAAGCCCTCTCCGGGCTGCGGGACCGCGAGCGAGCGGCGCCGCTTCGCCCGACCCACTGCGACCTGCGACTCGACCAGTTCCTCGACACCGGGGACGGTCTGTTCCTCACCGACGGGGAGGAGTTCCGCCTGGCGGACCCTGCGCGGGACGTCGGGAGCTTCGCCGGGGAGTGGTTGCACCAGGCCATCGCCTGGCTGACCCGGCGCGAGGCGCACCGCGAGGCCGACGACCGCTTCGGCGCGCCCAGCCACGAGGAGATCGTGGCGCGCGGCGTACGCCGGCTCAACCGGCTCCGGCCCAGAGTGCGGGCCTTCCTCGCCGGCTACCGATCGGCCTGCCCTGACACCGACCCGGAGTTCACCACCCGGGCAGCCGCCGTGGCCGGCTGGCACCTCATCGACCGCGCCTTGGCGACGGCCGGGCAGAGCGCCCGTCTCTCAGCCATCTCCCGCGCCACCATGGGCATCGGACGCAACGTCCTGCTCAGTCCCGAGACCTACGCCGAGACCCTGGGCCTCGGCCCGGTCGAGTCGCTGGAGGCAGCATGACCGTCGCCGTTCCCCTCGCCCCCCGGCTGGCCCCGCTGCTCGACCAGGTCGAGATCGCGGACGACGGACTCGGCGCCGCCGTCGCGGGGCACTCGGTCGAGGTGGCCGACCCCGGCCAGCTGGCCACCGCGCTGGCCAGGCTGCTCTACGAGCACGTGCACAGCGCGCGTCCCCAGTACCCTGGCCCGGCACCCAGAACCCCGCGCGACCTGCCGACCGAGCAGCTGCTGGTCGCCGCCACCCCACACCTGACCACCACGGTGCTCGCCCAGCCGCCCGCCACCCCGGACTCCGATCCGCTGGTGCTGCGCCTCGACGGGGTCAATGTGGCCGTCCCCCGGGAGCACCTCGCCCCCCAGAACCCCGCCGCCGGGGGGCTGGTGACGGCCCGCCTGCCGTCCGTCCGCCCCCGCCTCTCACCCGGCTTCCTCCTCGCCGACGGATCCCGCGGCCAGCGCGTCGCCGGCCCGGTGTTGCGGGTGTACGTCAACATCCAGCGGGTCCACGCCGCCCCGGCTGTCTGGGGCGCGGTGGTCACCGCACTGGAGAACGCCCACGCCATCTACCGCGCCAAGGTCAGCTCGGCGCCCGACCTCTTCCCCCGCCGCGACGCCCTGGTGGTCTACCTGCCGCCGGAGTCCTGGGACGCGGTGCCGACGGTGGCGACGGCCGTCGCAGGCGTGCCCGGCGTCGGCACCGACACCTCACCCTTCAGCCACCAGGTGGCACCCGGCGTGGCCATCGCCTGGGAGCCGGATGACCAGCGGCCCGGCCGGGCGGGCATGAGCTTCGGCGAACACCGCTCCACGGCACTGGCGGAGGGACTCGTCGCGGGGGCGAGGGCCGCGCGGACCTCCGGGGTCTGGGGTGAGCTCAGCCGGGAGCGCGCCGTCGTCCAGGCCCTCACCGACGCCGGCGTCGACGCCGCACGGCCCGCCCGCAACATCGGCTCACCCGACATCCCGGAACTGGGCACGGCCTGATGCGTGGCACCGACCCGGGACCCCACGCCGCCCCGCCCGGCGACCAGCCACCCGTGGCGGCACTCCGCCCACCGCCCTGCGGCGTCAGCCGGTTGCTGTACGTCGGCACCGGCGCCCTGAGCGTCGCCCACACCCCCTTCTGGCTCAACTGGCTGCGGATGAACTACCCAGCCCTCGACGTGCGGGTGGTCCTCACCCGCAGCGCTGAGCGGTTCGTCACTCCGGGGGCCCTGGCCCCCGCCGCCGGCCGGGAGGTCCTGCGCGACGTGTGGCCCGAGGGCCAGGTGACCCGCGCCCCGCACGTCGAGTTCACCGAGTGGGCCCAGGCCGTCGCCGTCCACCCCGCCAGCATGCACTTCCTGGCCCGGCTGGCCCAGGGCCTGGCCGACACTCCTGTGCTGCTCGCCCTCCAGTGCGCCACCGTCCCCGTGGCGTTGGCACCATCCCTCCCACCGGGCGGGCTCACGTCACCGGCCTACCACGGGCACCTGGCGGCGTTGGCCGAGCGGCCCAACATCGCGGTGGTGCCGCCCACGCCCGGGCTGAGCTCAACCACCGGCCGGCTCGACGCCTCGGTCGCCGCTCCGCTGACTGACCTGATGGCGACCCTGGAGAAGCTGCGGGTGGGGAGCGTCTGATGAAGGAAGACGACGACGGCCGGGGCGCCACCCGGATGGGAACCGGCTTCCTGCTCACCAGGATCGAGCGCGAGGCGAACGGCTGGTACCGGTGGTCCCGCTGGCCAGGACCACTGCGCCCCACGCCATTCACGCCCCTCCCGCCGGCCCTGCCCACCGCACTGAACGACCTTCCGGCCATGCCGGTGCGGCCGGTGCTCGGCCGCCCGGCGGGTGACCGCCGCGACTACCGCGCCCCGAGGGACCGCGCCCTCGCCGCCGAACTCTTCGATGCGGCCGGGCTGTTCGCCCCGCCCGCCGAGGACCGGTGGCCGCGCCTCTGGCAAGTACTCGCAGGCGCCGGGGCCCTGCTGCGTCGACTGCACGAAGACCTCCCGCCCGCCCTGCCCGCCCGCCCGCCGTGCGGCGCGGCGCGACTCGCCTCCTGGCTGCGCACGGGACAGGGCCCGGGCGCCGCCCCCCGACTGCACGCCGCGACCATCGACCGGCTGGGGCGACAGCGGCTTGGCCGAGCCCAGGACTGGTGCCGGGACCTCGATGTCCCCGCACCGGATGCGGTCCTCTTGGTCGGCGCCACCACCGGCTCCCTGGTGGCCGGTGCCGAAGGCAGGCCCGGGGCGCTGCTCATCGGCGAGGAACTGGCCAGCGGCTCGCCCGAGTACGACGTCGGCTGGCTGCTGGGGGAACTGGCCGAACTTCGACTCCTCCCCCTGGCCAGGACCGGCTCGCACCGGGCCGCCGCCGCGTGCGAGGAGGGCGCCCGCCACCTGTTGCGCGGCTACGGCGACAACCGCCTCGGACCCGAGCCGCTGGGCCGGGTCGCCACGCTCCGGATCCTCACCCACGCCCACGACTACGCCGCCTACGCGGGGTGGACAGCGGAGTTCCCCGACTACCTCGACGTCATCGCCGGGCTCATCGACGCCGACGGCACGCCCGCCCTACCCGCCCCACCGCCGTGAGGAGATCCGATGGCACCGGCACACGCGCACTACGACGAAAAGCTGGCCAGCGTGTACGACCAGATGTACCCGATTCAGGCCGACACCGACCAAGCGGTCGCCTACCTCACCCGACTCCTGCCTGCGGGGGGCTCGCTGCTGGAACTCGGCGTGGGCAACGGGCGGATCGCGCTGCCGCTGGCCGAACGCGGCTACCGCGTCCACGGCATCGACGACTCCGAGGCCATGCTCGCCCGGCTACGCGACCTCGACCCTCACCGACGGGTCACCAGCCACCTCGGCGACTTCACCGAGACCGGCACCGGCGAGCGGTTCGACGTGGTGACGCTCCTGATGAACACCTTCTTCGCCGCTGTGACAAAGGAGCAGCAGGTGTCCTGCCTGCGCCGTGCCGCGGAGCAACTCGCCCCCGGCGGGAAACTCGTCATCCAGGCGTTCGACCCCGCGCCCTACCACGCCATGTCCCGGCCCGAGGTGTCCGTCCGCCACCTCAGCGACACGTCGATCATGCTGGACACCCTCGTCATCGACCGCGCCCAGCAGGTCATGGTCGGCGTCCACACCATCCTGGACGGCGGCCCGCCACAGACCCGCCGCCACGTGCTGCGCTACGCCTTCCCCCTGGAGATCGACGTGCTGGCAGAACTCGCCGGACTACGCCTGGCCGACAGGTTGGGAAGCTGGACCGGGGCCCCCTACAACTCGTCCAGCCCTGGCCACGTCTCCGTCTACGTCGCGCGGCCCCAGTAGCTCGGCTGCCGGGAACAGGCAGCCGTACTCCCACACCGGAGAGGAAAACACATGGAGAAGATGGCAGATCTCATGTCCGGGTACGTCGCCTACACCTCGGCGGTGGAGCTCACCGCCACCGTGGACGAGGCCCCGGCCTACACCCCGACGATCAGCCTCACGGGCACGTGCACGTCGTCCGTGCTCACCCTGCTTAACGGCTGCTGATCCGTCACCGCCGCCCCGTCACCACCGGCCGGGGCGGCGGCCCGCCGATGAGCAGGTCGCAGGGCTCATCGAGTCGTTGCGAACCGTCTAAGGCAAGGCATCAAGTGGGCGCGAAGCCCCTACGAGTGCCGCTTCGACTCGGAACAGACAGCCGTCATCACCAAATGGCTCTAGTGCTGTGACCGCACAGGTTCGCCGGGTTGGGCGTCGTGGCGGTTGGCTGTGCGGTGACGTCCGATCCGACCGCTGGAGGCGTGGTGGCTGAGCCTGTCCGTGTGCGCAGACTGACCGACCAGGAGGGGCGGAAGCTGCAGCAGATCGTGCGCCGGGGCAGCACCAGCACGGTGCGATACCGGCGGGCGATGATGCTGCTGGCCTCGGCCGGCGGGAACAGGGTGCCGGTGATCGCTCAACTGGTCCAGGCCGATGAGGACACCGTCCGTGATGTCATCCACCGGTTCAATGAGCTCGGCCTGGCCTGCCTGGACCCTCGGTGGGCGGGAGGCCGTCCCCGCCTGCTCAAGCCTGACGACGAGGACTTCGTCATACAGACGGCCACCACCCGCCCCACCAAGCTGGGCCAGCCCTTCACTCGCTGGTCACTGCGCAACTCGTCGTCCACCTGCGGAAAACTCACGGCCGGATCATCCGCATCGGCCGCGAGGCGTTACGTGGTCTGCTCGCCCGCCGGGGTGTCACCTTCCAGCGCACCAAGACGTGGAAGGAGTCTCAAGATCCCGAGCGTGACGCCACACTCGACCGCATCGAGCAGGTCCTGGACTGCTTCCCGGACCGGGTCTTCGCATTCGACGAGTTCGGCCCGCTCGGCATACGGCCCACCGCGGGCTCGGGCTGGGCCGAACAGCGACGTCCCGACCGGTTGCCGGCCACCTACCAGCGCACCCACGGAGTCCGGTACTTCCACGGCTGCTACTCGGTCGGCGACGACACGTTGTGGGGCGTGAACCGCCGCAAGAAGGGAGCGGTGAACACCCTGGCCGCGCTGAAGTCGATCCGCGCAGCCCGGCCCGATGGCGCACCGATCTACGTCATCCTGGACAACCTGTCCGCCCACAAGGGCGCCGACCTCCGGCGCTGGGCGAAGAAACACAAGGTCGACCTGTGCTTCACCCCGACCTACGCCTCCTGGGCCAACCCGATCGAAGCCCACTTCGGGCCGCTGAGGCAGTTCACCATCGCCAACTCCAACCACCCCAACCACACGGTCCAGACCCGGGCCCTGCACACCTACCTGCGCTGGAGCAACGCCAACGCCCGCCACCGCGACGTCCTGACCGCCGAACGAAAGGAACGCGCCCGCATCCGCAGCGAGAAAGGCATCCGCTGGGGCGGACGTCCCCTCAAAACGGCAGCCTGACCACGCCACCTCCGGGCCCGGCGCACGGCTCCCCATGAGAGGCTGGACGGCATGGGGGCAGCGCCGGACGATCAGACTTCCCGGGAGTTCTTGGCAGGGATCCACGTCGGCGACCTCTGCAGCGGGACGGTCGCAGAGATCACGCGGTCTCACGGGGTGACGGTGACCCTGGACGGATTCTCCGCGCGCCCGCTGGGCACCGTCTGGCCGGCGGACGTCTCCTGGCGCTGGAATATGGCTGCGGCCGTGGAGGTCGGCCAGCGGATCACCGCTGAGGTGATGGCCGTTGACCTGGACGAGGGCCGGGTCCGGCTGGCGATGACCGCCACCGAGAATCCGGAACTTTGGGCGTTCCTGAAAACACGTCACCGCGGAGAGATCCTTTCCGGCACAGTTGCGGCGATCGAGCGGTTTGGCGTGTTCGTGTCGCTGGACGACGGCCCTGACCACCCGGTCTTCCCTGGCGTCGGGTTCATCACGATCCCCGAACTGTCGTGGCGCCACATCGACGCAGTTTCGGACGTCGTTCGGGTCGGACAGCACCTCTCATGTGAGTTCCTCCAGTTCGACGACTGGAACGGAGAGGCAAGGCTGTCCTTGAAAGCGATGCAGCCCGACCCCTTCGCGGCGTTCGTCGAAGGGACCGCGGTGGGCCAGACGCTGCACGGACAGGTCACCAAGGTGGTCCCGTTCGGCGTCTTCGTTCAGGTCGCCGACGGCATTGAGGGACTGATCCACCTACGAGAGCTCACCCGGGTGCCTGTGGAGACTTCGGAGGACGTCCTTCAGGTCGGCGACGAGGTCACGATCGTCGTCACAGAAATCGACCGACAACGACGCAGGCTGGCACTCTCCCGACGTGAGGTCTCACCCGACCTCCGGTGACACCTGCGTGTCGCTGCCGCCCCTGCACGAGTGCTCCAGCCCCTCAGCCTGTTTGGTGAAGGCGAGGCCTCGCCCCCAACCCGGTGGACCTATGCGGTCACGGCACTAGCCAGAAGGCCGTCCCCCTGGGGGACACCTGGGGACAGAATCTGACTAGGGGCGGGAAAGGGCAGAGACAGAGCGGACCATAAGCCGCGTTTCGATTCTCGTTCGAGAGCAGTGATCCGGGGCAGTAAAACAGCCCCCTGACCCGGCGTTTTCGCTGGTCAGAGGGCTGCCTCTGCGCTGTGGCGGCGCCAGGGTTCGAACCTGGGTAGGCTGAGCCGACAGATTTACAGTGGGCCCAGCCTCACCCCGGCGAACCTCCTCTGACCTGCGCCTTTCCCGCCCCGAACGGTCGCCACAGCACTGCTGGGGAACACCTGGGGGGACGATTTCCGACTTGCCCGTTCCGGGGCCCGCTCACCGCGCCGCAGGCGCCACTGCCTCTCCCCATACTCGCCTCAGCAACTAACTTTCGGTTGGTTCGCCGTGTCAGGCCGAGCCGACCGGCGCGATGATGCTGGTCGGCTCGGCACTACTGCTCTTCGGCATCGGGCCGTGGCTGCAAGCTTCCCGGGGTCTCCGACGCCGCGCGCTCACGCTCCGTGGCGCTGCATCAGCTGTCGTCGGCCTCTCCCCTCTTGGCTCGGCGGCTGCGCAGTGCGCCCCACGCGGCGCCCGCGGTGAGAGCTGCCGCGCCGAGGTGCAGAAACGCCGATCCGAGGTCGACGAGGTTCACGAGGTGTTCCACCGGTTCATCTCCGTTGTGCGCTGGATCTTGTGTGTCAACGGTCACTGGCGTCACATTCCTGCGCCAGGGGAAACAAGGTTGTTGCCGCGATGAGGCAAGATTTCTCCAAGCGACCACTAGGGGCGGGGAGTTGTTGCCGGTGGTGCATGAACGACGGCGGGGGCGGCCACTCACGCCGCTCAGTCCTCAGCTGTCACCGGAGATGCGAGCGTGGGTGACGAGGCTGCGCGAGTTCCACACCAGCCTGAACATGACCCTCGGCCAGATGGAAACCGCTCTGGGAGTCGATGCGACGACCCTGTCCCGGTACATCAACGGCAAACGGCTGCCCGAGGTCGAGTTCCTCCAACGTCTCTACGCGGCGGTCGAGCACAAGGCCGGCGCACCACTGCAGCCGGAGGTCGAGCACTCGGTGCGTGAGCTCTACTACGCCGCCTGTGCCACTCATGAACCAGCCAGACATGAGGTGTACGTCCTCCGTGACGGGCTACGCGAGGCGGAGGAGCGCGCCGAGTCGGCGGAGGCCACAGCGTGGGAGCTCCGGAGGCAGTTGCAGGCCGAGCGGGACCAACGAGAGCGCGTGGAACTCAGCCTGCGACAGCTCGAGGCACGCGTGGACCGATCCGAAGCGACGGCGGCCGAAGCGCAGGAAGGGCTGGAGCTGGCCCTACAGGAGCGGGACAGGCTGAGTGAGCTCGTGGCCTACCACAAGGCGGAACTCGCCGAGGCACTTGAGACGTACCGAGCCGTCGAGCACACTCGCCTCCAGGCCGAGATCGCTCTTCGGAAGGCCGAAGAAGCCTTGGAGGATGAACTCCAGCGGCGTTGGGACGCTGCGGAATCGGAAGAGGCTCCCCGGCTGGGTCGACTTCGAGGGTGGCTCCGCCGGCGTGGCGATCAGCCTCCGACGGTGATCCATCAGCCCGAGCCCCTGCCGGAGGAGTCCGACCAGCGTGAGGCACTTCGGACCATGTTCGTTCACCTCTCACGGCGCACCCAGGACCTGATCCAGCGTCAGCTGTCGCTGATCTCGGAACTCGAGTCGCGCGAGGCCGACCCGGACCAGCTGTCCTCGCTGTTCAAGCTCGACCACCTGGCCACCCGCATGCGCCGTAACGGTGAGAACCTGCTGGTCCTCGCCGGCGAGGAGCCGGGCCGCCGGTGGACCCACCCCGTGCCGCTGGTCGACGTGCTGCGCTCCGCGGCCTCTGAGGTGGAGCAGTACGAGCGCATCGACCTCATCGCTGTCCCCACGGCCCACGTCGCCGGCCGCGTCTCCAACGACCTTGTCCACCTGCTCGTCGAGCTGCTGGAGAACGCCACCTCGTTCTCCTCGCCGCAGACCAAGGTCAAGGTCACAGGACACGCGCTGCCCGACGGCCGGGTGTTGGTGCAGATCCACGACACCGGCATCGGCCTGACGCCCGCGAACCTGGCCGAGATCAACGACCGGCTGGCCAACCCGCCCACCTTCGACAACGAGGCCTCCCGCCGGATGGGCCTGGTTGTGGTCGGCCGCCTCGGACTGCGGCACGGCATCCGAATCCAGCTGCGGCCCTCCGACACCGGCGGCACTACCGCCGTCGTCATGTTGCCCACCGACGTCATTCCAGAACGCCCCCAATCCCCGCGAGCCCGCACGAGGCCCATCTGACTGAGTCAGCCGAACACGCTGAGGCGTTCCACGGGCCGTCCGTCGCTTCGACAAATACGCGACCGATACCTCCCACCTCATCCGTTACCGGCATACGGTGAAGCATGGCCAGAAACAGAGCCCGCTCCGCCGTCCAGCGGTGCCGGGCATGTGGTGGCCGGCTCGAGCGGAGGGTCTGTCAAACGAGTGGCTCTGTTCCGTAGTCGGTGGTGACGGTGGGTGGTTGGTGTCGTTGACGTCATGTGCGAGATGTGAACTCCCTTGTGGCAACGGTGTTCTCAGG